>JACQVH010000056.1 GCA_016209895.1 Candidatus Hydrogenedentota bacterium
CGTGATGGGAAATAGTGCTTGACAAATATTCCCAAGTTGATTAAATTATGGATGATTTGAGTGCTGATGGGGTTCCGGTGGGAAAGGGGACTCCGAGGCGGGAATAAAGGGTAATGCTTTCGACACGTATGGGAATATGTGTGTGGGAATAAATCCGGGGCTGAATCACGGGTCATAGTTCAAAGCTAGGGAGGGTGTCGTCGTGTCTGTCGCGTGGAAATCAGTATTTCTGGTCTTATTATATGTATTCATGCCGGGGGTGACGTGGGCTTTGGAAGGGACGGTGTCTTACTCGGATGGCGGTCCGGCAGCGGGAGCGGTGGTGACGCTGCGGGACGACGCGGGGAACAGTGTCTCGGCGACTTGTGACGCGGACGGAGGGTTCTCGCTCGGGGCGAGTGAGAAGGACAAATCCACCGGAGGCGGACGAGGGACAAAGGACGACTTAAGCGTAATAGAAGTCAGCACGGGTAACGGGCAGAGTTATGGGGGCATCGGATTACCGGGCAGTGTGGCGCAGGGCGGTACTGTGGCTATCGTGTTGCAGGCCGCGCCAGCGAAGGGGGTAGCGGGCAGTCCGAAAGAGGCGGTCAAGGCGGGAGCGTATACCTTGGGTGGAACGGTGTACGGAGGACCGAACCCGTTGCCGGGGGTAGTCGTGATGCTCTCCGATGCCATTACACAGACGCAGTTGGACACGACGACGACGGGCGACGATGGACGCTATTCGTTTTCCGCGGATAACGGCACTTACAATCTTTTGTTGACGCCGCCGTCGGGCACGAGCTTCGTGCAGTCGGTGGTGAACAATATCGCCGTCAACGGGGCGAACGTGACGCAAAACGTGGTGCTGCTCGAAGCGCAGCGGACGTTGAGCGGCACGGTGTACGCGCCGGATGGTGTCACCCCCTTAGAAGGCGCGTGGGTACAAGCGTGGAGTTGGTCGACCGGGAACTCGGCACAAACGGACTCTTCGGGACATTACTCGATTCCCCTTCCCGGTGACTTGACCTATACGCTATCCGTGGGTGGTGGTCGTGAGTCCCTGGTACCGAGCATTGATATGCCGGACTCCTTTGGCTTTCAAGGGCTGGCACCGGATGTGTTGATGGACCGGAATCGCACCCAGGATTTCGTGTTGCTCCCACCGGTGCACCTTTCGGGACAAACGCTGGTCAATGGGACCCCGGTCGCTGACACATGGGTAAGTGCGGGGACGAGTTCCGATGTGGGACCGGTGACTTTCAGTTCAAGTTCAAGTGTATACGCGGACGCGGGCGGCAATTACGATCTGCTGCTCCTTCCCGGCACGTGTTCTGGGACGGGCTACCCTCCAACAGGCAGCGGCGCGGTCACCACCAATTTCGGTCCAATTGAGGTACCGGGCGACACGGTCTACGACATCAATCTGGATTCGACGTTTTTCCTTAGCGGTACGGTCACGGCAGCGGATGGGCTAACGCCGGTGTCCGGGCTGACCGTGTGGGCATCTGAGGGGTCTACGGGCAATTCTGCTATAACGGACAGCGCCGGGTATTACTCGATAGAACTGTGGAGCGGCACCTTCACGATATATGCCTACGGCAACGCTACGGAGCTGAACATTCCGGCGCCGGACAGCATCTATTTGTCGCGCCCAGTACCCGACGTGGAGTTGAGCACCAGTCAGGTTCGGAACTTTTCGTTGCCGCCGATTATGGAAGCCTCGGGTCGGACGTTGGGCAATGGTTCGCCGGTCCCGTTTACCGACGTATCGGTGGGTACCGAATTTGCCAGCATCGATCCAGAGGGGCCCAGCTATTCGAGCGGGTCGAGCGTTACGTCCGATGCCAGCGGCAACTACTCCGTGTTATTAACGCCGGGAGACGCGAGCTTTTATGCGCGACCCTATGAAGGCAGCGGGTTCACACAGACGTCGTATGCAAACGTCGCTGTAGCTGGCAATACGGTGTACGACATCAATCTGACTCCTTTGATTACGCTGGGCGGTACTGTGTATGCCGCCGACGGTGTCACGGCAGTATCCGGGGTTTACGTAGGGCTATGTCCATGGTGGTTCGGATATGGAACGTGCTCGATAGAAGATGGAACTGGGGGAAGTATAGGCATTAGCCCGGTTGCTGCCGACGCGAACGGGCACTACGAATTTGCGGTTCCGACCGGAACCTACCAATTGTATCTCGGGGGCAGCGGCGCGGACTTGAACGTACCGGCACCGGATTACTTCTACCTCGGCCCCGTGGCGAGCGTCGCGGTCACAGGCAAGGCCGTCAAGGACCTCCAAATCCCGGCGTATGTGCATCTTTCGGGACAGGTCCTCGGCAACGGTTCGCCCGTCCCAGATAGCCAAGTATCGGCCGGCACCAACTATTCCAGCGGCGATTTTTACTCGACCAGTGGCTCGTCGGCTGTCTCCGACAGCAACGGTCAGTATGACGTGCTGTTGCTCGAAGGTCTCGGCTCGGTATCCGCCTATCCTCCCGACGGGGCACCATTCGTTGCTACGTCATACTCGGATATTCCGGTCGCCGGAAACACCGCATATGACATCGTGCTTACGCCTTTGCACGTGGTGAGCGGTACGGTGTTCGCCGCCGATGGCGTGACACCGGTTTCTAATTTGGAGGTGAGTTTTTCTGGTAACTACGGCACTTCCGCGATCACAGACAGCCAAGGGCATTACGAAATGAATTTGACTTCCGGCACCTATGACGTCGGCGTCGGCACGTCGCCTTACGTCGGGCCGCCGAACATTCCTTGCCCGAGCAGCTTTAGTATTTCGTCAATTCTAGCCGGCGTGGTCGTGTCGGGCAGCATGACGCAGGACCTCATCTTGCCCGAGTTTATCAAGCTGTCGGGCTATGCGACGGACAGCAACGGTGTCCCCGTGCCGGAGGTCAGCGTCAGCACCGCGACGGGGGGCAGTAGTGGTAACAGTTACTGGAACACCAGCGGTTCGGGCACCTCGGCGGCCAACGGTTATTACGAAATGTTGCTGCTCCCGGGAGAGTGCTCTTACGTCTATATCACCCCGCCGCCAGACAGTGGATTCCTTTCCGCGTATCTGAACTGTGTGGATATTCCGGGGAATCTGTTGCAGAACGTGATTTTGAGTATCGAGGATACGCGTGCGCCGCTAATTATTTCCGGGCCGTTCGTTCGGTCCATTACGGATACCTCGACCGTGATTGAGTGGGAGACGGACGAGGTGGCGTCGAGCGACGTGCAGTACGGTGAAGGTCAGGGCCTTGGCAGTTCCGCGAGCGTGCCGGGCGACGTGCGGCATCATTCGGTGCCGTTGACGGGTTTGACACCGGGCACGGAGTACTCGGTCCAGGTGTCCTCGATGGACGCGGCAGGCAATGGTCCCACGACGAGCGGGATTATCTCGTTTACGACGTTGTCCGAGCCGGTGGTTCGGCCGCCGTTGATTGTGGAAGGTCCGAACGTGACGTCGGTGACGCACAATTCGGCGGTAGTGGAATGGATGACGAACGTGGCGGCGGACAGCGGAGCAAATTATGGTGCGACGCCGGGATTGGGGACCGGCGTCGAGGATGGGGCCCTGGTGTTGTCCCATAGTTTGGTTTTGCCGGGGTTGACGCCGAATACCGAGCATTTCGTGCAAGTGGATTCGGTGGACGCGTTCGGCAATGGGCCCACGGCAAGTAACGTCATTTCGTTCTTTACGTTGGCGGAGCCGGACACGCTGCCGCCGGTAATCACGAATGGGCCGCTGGCGCTCGATGTGACGGATACCGAGGCAATGATCCTGTGGGATACCGACGAGCCCGCAACGAGCGGCGTGTCTTACAACGACGGGACGGTTTACGGCGTGGTGCAAGACCCGACGTTGCGGACGAACCATTCGGTGCGGTTGACCGGTCTGACGCCGGGCACGCTGTATCATTTCACGGTATCGTCGCTGGACGGGTTGAACAACGGCCCCACCTTGGCTGGTCCGTTTGATTTCATGACGCTGTTGGCGCCGGATACGACGGGGCCGGTGATCATCGAGGGGCCGGAGGTGGTGAACGTGACGCACCAGTCGGCGGTGATCCGGTGGAAGACCGACGAAGCGTCGGATAGCGTGGTCGAGTACGGGTTGACGCCGGGGCTGGGCAGTCAAGACAGTCGGTCGGCGTTAACGCGCCTGCACAACATGACGCTGGTGGGTTTGGCGGAAGCGACCCGACACTACTACCGGGTGAGTTCGCGAGACAGCGCCGGGAACGGGGTGGTCAGCACGATTGACACGTTCGTGACGGACCTGATCCCGGACCGGAATTCACCGCAAGCGACCAACGGACCTACCTTCCAGGGCGCGGCGGGCGGCAAGGTAGCGTTAGCGGAGTCGCTGAGATTGCGGCGCCCGCCTACGACGATCGTCGGCGCGACGGACAGTAGGGTCACGGTGTATTTCCAGACCGATGAACCGTCCGATACGGTGCTGGACTACGTAGACAGCGGGAACCGCCACCGTCACCGGGCCGAGAATTCGCGAACGACGGAGCATCTGGTGACGCTGACCAACCTGAGCGGGGGCGAGAACTACGGTCTGGGTATTCGCTCGACCGACCTTGGCGGGAACGTGCTGCAGTTCGAGAATAGTGATGGGAACCAGGGCCTCAAGGCGCTAATCCCCTTCACGGTGGGCGAAGCCGATATTACTCCGCCGGTAATCGTGGAAGGGCCGACAATCGTGAGTGTGACCGATACCACGGCGACGGTACGCTGGGTGACGGATGAATTGGCGGATACGCGGGTCAGTTACGGGCTCGAGGGCGGCGCGCTCGAGGGGTTTACCGGTGACATCACGTACGCTACGGAGCATCTGGTGGTGTTGACCAACCTCGCGCCTTCGACGGCGTATTCGTTGAAGGCGGCGTCGCGCGACGTGGCGGGCAATGGTCCGACGGAAGGCAGTGTGTTGGGCTTCTCGACGGGGAGCAGCCCGGATACGACAAGTCCGGCGTTTACCACGACGCCCACGGCGGTGGACATTGGGACGTCCGAGGCGGCTATCGCGTGGGAGACCGATGAGTTCGCGACGAGCCAGGTGCGGTTTGGCGTGGCGGCGGACGCGCTGGATTCGATTGCGGCGGTGGTGGGTCTGAGCACCGGTCACCGGGTGGCCTTGACGAATCTGACCCCGGCGACGACGTACTACTTTGCGGCGGTTTCGCGGGACTCGTCGGGGAATGTCGCTGTGAGCGTGGCGGCATCGTTCACGACGGAAGACGACTTGGTGACGGTGTTCGAGGACATTGACTCGAGCGGCGGGATCAACGCGGTGGACGTGCAGTTGGTGATCAATGCGGCGCTGGGGCTTTCGATTGGGAACCTCAACGCGGACGTGGACCGGAACAATACGGTGGACGCGGTGGACGTGCAGTTGGTGATTAACGCGGCACTGGGAATCTTCTGATTGCGGATTGCAGAATTACCCCCCCTTTGGTTCCCCCCCGTCTACGGGGGGGAGGGGATTGCGGATTGCCCCGCTTTCGCTCTTGGGGGAGCTACGGCGCGGCAAGGACCGACACGGACTGACACGGACGGTTTACCAGTCGGCTACGGAACCATCCGTCTGCGAGAGGCGGGGCGTGTCCCAGTCTTGCCAGGGCATGGCGCGGACGGCTTCCTCATCCACCTCGATGCCGAGGCCCGGCGCGGTCGGAATGGACAGGTAGCCGTCGGTAACGGTGAACGGGTTCTTGAGGTAGCCTTGGCCCAAGTAGCCGTGTTCCTGAATCAGGAAGTTCGGGGTGCATAGCGCGAACTGGATGCAGGCGGCCAGACTGACCGGACCGAGCGGGCAGTGCGGCGCGATAGCCATGTAGTGGGTGTTGGCCATAGCGGCGATCTTCCGCACTTCGGTAATGCCGCCGGCATGGGAGAGGTCCGGCTGCAGGATGGAGGCCGCATCTTTCTCGATGACTTCGCGGAAGCCGTGCGTGCCGTAGAGGCGTTCGCCGGTCGCAATCGGAATCGGCGTGGAACGCGCTACGCGGACTAAAGCGTCCACGTTCTCGCATTGCACGGGTTCTTCGATAAAGAATGGATGGTAAGGTCTGAGCGCATCGGCTAAGGCGATGGCCATGGGTGGCGAGATACGCCCGTGGAAGTCCAGGGCGACATCGGCATCACCCGCGCCTTCCCGGGCTGCGGCCATGCGCGCTTCCACCTTCTTGATCACGTCGAAGCCGTCCACAATCTCCGTGGCGTCCACGGGACAGAATTTCATGGCGGTGAACCCGGCCGCGACGCAAGCTTGTGCGCTTTCGCGAAGCTGTGCGGGTTCACTGCCGCCGCAGCCCCCGTAGACACGGACCTTGTCCCGGCAGGCCCCGCCCAGGAGCTGATGTACGGGCAAGCCTACCGACTTTCCGAAGATATCCCAAAGCGCGTGGTCCACGCCGCTGAGGGCGCTCATGAGGACCGGCCCGCCGCGGTAGAATCCCCAGCGGTACATGCCTTGCCAGAGGTGCTCGATCCGCAATGGGTCTTCGCCGACCAGCACCCGCGCCAGTTCGGCTACAGCGGCGACCTGGGTCGCGGCGTGGCCTTCCAGGCTTGGCTCGCCCCAACCGGTGATGCCCTGATCAGTTTCCACCTTGCAAAAGACCCACCGCGGCGGCACGGGAAAAGCCTCGACCTTGGTGATTTTCATGGGGTTCCTTCCATTTGCGCTGCATTGTTGGTCACACAGGATCGGGAATTCAATCTGGGACGGGAAGGTGGGGCTAAGTCTGGCGGTGTTCTTGAAGGAAAGGACTCAAGGGACCCAAAGGACCAAAAGGACTATAAGGACGACAAGGACCACAACGACCACAACGACAGCGACGACGGTTGCGAGTCGTGCGAGATAGCTGAGCAAGGAAGGTCTGAAAAGGTTGCGCAGGGTAGCGATTATGCAAACCTTGAACGGCTGGGCAGCGACGCCCTTGATCTCTTCGGTTGCCTTGTCCATCATAGCGCCCAATTTGCGGCATAGGGGCCGGGTTCCGAAACAGGCGGGGGATTTTCAGGTATAATAGGTGTAAAGAGTTTTGAGGCTTGTGTTAATAGTCGTCGGAGTAGGGTAGCAAATGGCATCGGTTGGATTGGTTCTGGCGTTTGGTCTGGAAGTGCTCTTGTACGTGGCGGTGTGCGTGCTGGCGTGGGATTTCTGGGTCGGCAAACTGCCGCTCGGCATCATGGTGGTCCTGGTCGTGACGACTTTTGTGGCGTTACGGGTGGCCCTCGTTTTGGTCGAGTTCCTCTGCTCGTATCTCTGGGGGTCGCGAAAGGACTCCGGGGATCGGCTTGGCTTTTGGGGTTCGGTCCGCCTCGTGGCCACCGAGATCGTCTGCTTCCTAATCATGGTTGGCCTGCTGCTGCCGTTTTCGCGGCGATTGATCACGTTTCACCGCGGCAGTGTGAGCATGAGTCCGCAACTGCCCGTTTTGCTGATTCACGGCTATGCCAGCAATGCCGGCATTTGGGCGCCCATGATCAATTTCCTGTATCGCCGGGGGCTGACCAAGCTGTTTACTTTGGATTTCGATCCCAAGTATGGGGAACTGAATGATTACGCGCAGCAGGTGGCTGTCCGGGTAAATCGCATCTGCAACACGACAGGCGCGCCGAAGATTATCCTGGTCGCGCACAGCATGGGCGGCCTTATTGCTCGCGCCTACGTGGAACGGTTCGGAGGCGCGGCGCGCGTGGCGAAGTTGATCTCGATTGGCACCCCGCACCACGGGACTGTGACCGCCCGTCTTGCGCCGGGGTTGAATGCCCGGCAGATGCGCATCGGCAGCGATTGGCTGCAGGAACTGAACCGCGAAGAGAACGTGCCGCATCCCATCCTCCACGTCTCGATCTATAGCGCCCATGACAACGTGGTGGTCCCCCATATCAGCGCGGAGTTAGGCAAGGCGCGCAACGTGAAATTAGTGGGAAAGGGCCACTTTTCGTTGCTGTTCTCGAAGGAAGTCGGGCAGTTGGTCTACCGGGAAGTCATAGCCGCGTAGAACGCGGAAGGATTTTCGATTTTGGGTTTTCGATTTGCGATTGAAATGGAACGCGGATGATTCGGATTCAACGGATGGCCGTGGATTCTTGACTTTACGTTATATGGCATCTCGAAGCCAAACCCTGCCCTCGACCCGGAACCCTGTACTCGGTGGTACGCTGTCCCCTACTCCCGCCCGAGTTTTACCCGAAGCAGCGCCTCCACCTCGGGCGGAACAAACAGGCTGACGTCGCCTCCGAACCGGGCTACTTCCCTGACGAGCCGCGAACTGAGCAACAGGTAGCGTTCGCTGGGCATCAGGCAGACAGTATCAATTTCCGGGTTGAGTTTTTCGTTGGTGATGGCCATGGTGAGCTCGAATTCGAAATCGGAGATGACGCGCAGTCCCCGGACCAACGCGACCGCGCGTCGGGTGCGGGCAAAGTCGGCGGTCAATCCTTCAAATGAAGTGACCTCGACCCCTGGCAGCCCCTCGGTGACGAGCTTGAGCATTTCCACTCGCTCGTCCGCGGTAAAGAGGCAGGATTTTTCGTCGTTCCGGGCGACGCCTACGATAAGCTGATCGAACATGCGCGTAGCGCGCTCGATCAGATCGAGGTGGCCATACGTAGGGGGATCAAAACTTCCCGGGTAAACCGCAATCCGTTCAGGCATCCAGTGTTTCTCCTTTAATCGCGGCCGCGAGCGCCGCTTCGTACACGCATAGTACCGGGACGTCCGCCGCCTCCGCCAGCTTCCGGCAGTCTTCGAACTCCGGCGCGCTCACGGTTTGCCGTCCCTGGTACGTTCCCACTTTGATCCGTACCTCGCCCCACCGGGTGCGTACCGTTTTCCAGGTGCGCTCGAGGCACACCCGTTGTTCGGTGCGCATGCGGACTCCGAGCGTGGTCGAGCCTTCGAACAACACGGAAAGCATCACGGATAGATTGCGCTCGTCGCAAAGCACCGTAACTTGGTGCGCGGGACGACCCTTCTTCCCCAGGACGGGCGCGATGTAGGCGTCGCGGGCGCCCTTGCGCATGAGGTCGGCCAAGAGCGGTGGAAACAGTTCCGGGTTCATGTCGTCAATGTTGGTTTCGATGACGTTGATCGTCTCGCCGGGTGAGGCGGCGTCGTAAGACTCGCCGAGCAATACGCGCAAGGCGTTGGCGCGGTCGGGCAGGTCTCGCGTGCCGCAGCCGTAACCGACTGACTCGACACGCATGGGAGGCATCGGGCCGTAGTTCGACGCCAGTTGCGTTACCAGCGCCGCGCCGGTCGGAGTGACTAACTCGCCCTGGCCATCGGTGCCGTAGGCCGGCGCTCCTATCAGCAACAGCGCGGTTGCCGGGGTCGGCACCGGCAAAATGCCGTGGGCGCAGGGTACGGTTCCGCCTCCGACGTTCAAGGGAGATGCGGCAATACGCTTCACTCCCAGCGTGTGTAGGGCGAGATGGGCGCCGAGCACGTCCACAATGGAGTCAATCGCCCCGACCTCGTGAAAATGGATTTTCTCGACGGTCGTTCCGTGGATTTCCGCCTCGCATTCGGCGATTCGGCGGAAGGTGACACGACTGGCCTCTTTCACGGGTTCGGGCAAGTCGCCCCGGTCCATGATTTCGAGCACGTGGCTCAGGTGCCGGTGCGGCTGATGTTCGTCGGACAGATGGACATTGAATTTGGTGCCGACGATATTGTGCTTCTTGACCTTTTCGGCAGACAGGGTATACCCGGATACCCCGAGCGATTCGAGGCCTTGACGAATCCGCGCGAAGTCGGCCCCGGCGTCAATCAGGGCGCCGACCAGCATGTCGCCGGCCGCCCCGCAGGAGCAATCAAGGTAGAGAGTTCTCATGGAAAGTCCTTTTTTGCGCAACGACACCGAGGACATCAACGACAGCAACGACATCGGAGACGATCAGGGCCGACTTATGGAGACGCTTTGTGATCTTGGAATCGAGTTTCATTTGTGGTTGGCGATGCGGTTGATGATCGAGGCTAGGACACCCGCGCCGAAACCGTTGTCAATGTTGACCACCGCCAGGCCGGAGGCGCACGAGTTCAACATGCCCAACAGGGCGGCGATACCGCCGAAGCTCGCGCCATATCCGATACTGGTCGGCACGGCGATCACGGGCTTCTCGACCAAGCCCGCCACCACGCTCGGCAACGCGCCTTCCATCCCGGCGCAGACGACGATGGCGTGCGCTTTGTCCAGGTGGTTCCGCTGGTCCAACAGACGGTGAATCCCCGCGACGCCTACGTCATAAATGCGCTTGATTCGGCTACCGAGGGCTTCGCAGGTGACGGCGGCCTCTTCCGCGACCGGAATGTCCGAAGTGCCGGCACATACGATGGCCACGTATCCACGCAGTTTCTTGAGCGGCACCACCTGGATACGCACGGCACGCGCGGCTTCACAGAATTCCGCATCGGGGTGCGCGGCCAACACCGCCGCGACGACTTCGGAATTACATCGGGTCACAAGCACGTTGCTGCCGTGTTCACGGATGCGAGTAACTATCTCGACCACCTGCGCCGGCGTTTTCCCCGCCGCGAAGACCGTTTCCGGATAGCCCTTGCGGAGATTGCGATGATGGTCCACCTTGGCGAATCCAAGGTCTTCGAAGGGCAAGGACCGCAATCGCGCGACGGCTTCGTCCGGCGACACGGAACCGTCCGCGACCTGATTCAGAAGACTCTTAAGTTTGACTTGATCCATGGCTGCTAACTAATGCTACGCGAATGTTCGGATAATTGGAAGGCGGCTTTCTTAGCGCCTACGTAGTACTGTTGAACTTTGCGGATCGCCGCGGCAATGTCTTCCACGTCTCTTTCCGCCATGAACTCGGTAATGGGACACCGCCAAGACGTGGCCTCGATCTCTTCCGCCACGAGACACATTCCCGGACCATACTTCACATTCCGGCCGTAAATACCATCCCAAGGATAACTGCAGTTGTCGAAGGCGTGATGGTCGGCCAAGACGGGATATTCGTATACCATCTTGCCGATATAACCGGGCGTGACCGGAACGCCCTCGGCGGCGGCCGCAGCGACGAACTCGTCCCGCGAAACTCCCAACACGCGGGGGTCCATTCGGCCCAGATAAAACCAGTACGAACTTTCGCAGCCATCGAGGACTTTATGCGGGTGGATCCCCGGGAGGTTACTAATCTGCGCAGTCAGGCGGTCGCCGAGGGAATTGCGCCGCGCGACGATAGCCGGCAGCTTCCGGAGTTGCGCCAGCGCCACGGCGCCATGCAATTCGCTGGGCCGATAGTTCGGAGCTAAGAAGGGCGGACGTCGCCCGGAACCGTCGCGCGCGTAACCTTTGTCCAGGTAGAGTTGCGCCCGAGCGCCGAGCTGGTCGTCGTTCGTAATTACCATGCCGGCGTCCCCGGCGCTGATATGCTTGAAATCATTCAGGGAAAAGGAGCCGATGTCACCCAACGTGCCTGCCAAACGGCCCCGGTAGTGACACAGGTAGCTTTGCGCGCAGTCTTCGATCACCTTCAGGCCGTGTTTGCGCGCAACCGGCAGGATTGCATCCATATCAGCGGCGTTGCCGGCCAAATGAACGACGATGACCGCCTTCGTCTTCGCCGTGATGAGCGGTTCAATTCCACCGGGCGCGATGTTATACGTGTGCGGATCAAGGTCGGCGAAGATCGGGACGCCGCCCTGTGCCAAAATCGCGATGACCGTTCCCTGATCGGTCATGGGTGAGGTGATGACTTCGTCTCCCGGACCGACGCCGACGGTCGCGGTGGCGACGTGTAGCGCCGCCGTGCCGCTCGTGACCATGTGGCAATGTTTCACGCCATAGAGTGCGGCAAACTCTTGTCGAAACTTCTTCACCTTGTTTCCGTGCCAGTAGAACAGAGTCTGCTGGTCGAGCGCCTCTTTGAGTTCTTTCAGTTCGGCTTCGTCAAAACGCATACCGGAGGTTTTTATCGGCTCCGTGCGCACTTTGGGTCCGCCATGGATGGCCAGTTTGTCCACTTTGCTTCCTCTTCTTGAATTCAGGTCGTTGATCTCAGTCGTGTTTGGGCAGTCCGTTGCCGGCGGAATACCACACCGTTTCTTCGCCGAGCAAACGCTCGACCTGTTCGACCAACTCTTGCGATGGAGCAACCTTGCACGCGGTCGTAGCGTGCACGGTTACTTCCGACTGTTCCGGCGTGATGCAGTGCAAATACACGTCGCATTTACCGGGTTGCGAACCCAGCACCTCTGCGAGCCGGTTCAGCAGCGACTCATCCAGCCCGACGGTATTGAGCCGGATGTGGACAGCGCGCGTGAGCACCCGCTCGGCATCTTCGATGGGCAGGATATTGGACGCGATCAGACCGGGCCGGTCGTTGCGGATGCTGACGCGTCCCGGGACCATCACCACCATGTCCGGCACAAGCAGTCCCGCCTTTTCTTCATACAAGTCGGTGAAAATCGTGATCTCACACGGTCCGTCGAAGGTGTCCACCGTCACAAACGCCATCTTCTTGTTTCGGCTGGTCACGTGATGCTTTACGTTCACAATTATCCCGCCGACGATGACTTCGTGACCGTCGCGAAGTCGGGGCAAGTCCGCTATGGCGATGGTGCTGAATCGGGCGAGCACCTTCGCGTGCTTCGCCAACGGATGACTGCTGACATACAGCCCCAACATCTCCTTCTCCATGGCCAGTACTTCATGTTCGGGCCAGTCGGCCTCATCAGGTTTGTGATGGACCACCGGTTCAGAATCGCCGGAGCCCATCAACTCGAGGAGCGAGGTCTGGCCGGACTCGCGATCCCGCTGGCTGATTTGCCCTTCGCTGAGCGCGCTGTCCAGCACCTTCTCGACCTGGCGCCGGTTCCAAGCGGTGCCGACAAAGGCGCCGGCCTTGTTCAGACTCTCGAGCATGCGCCGGTTGATTACGCGGCTGTCTATGCGGCGACACAGGTCGTAGATATCTTTGAACGGGCCGTCTTGATCGCGCTCGGCCACCATCACTTCGACGGCGCTCTGTCCCACGTTCTTGACGGCGCCCATACCGAACCGGATGGCGTTGCCTTCGACCGTGAATCCGACGTAGCTGCGATTGATATCCGGCGGCAAGACTTCGATGCCGATCTTGCGGCAATCGTCCACGTACACGCCGACTTTATCCAGATTGCCCGATTCGCTGGTCAGCAGCGCGGCCATGAACTCTACCGGATAGTTGGCCTTGAGGTAGGCCGTCTGATACGCCACGTAGGCATAAGCCATGCTGTGCGACTTGTTGAAGCCGTAGCCCGCGAACTGCTCAATCTTGTTGAAGAGGTTCTGTGCGGTTTTTTCGTCTATGCCGTTAGCCACTGCCCCGGGGATGAATTGGTCGCGCTGCCGCGCCATGAGGTCGGCTTTCTTCTTACCCATGGCCCAGCGCAACACGTCCGCCTGGCCCAACGTGAAGCCCGAAAGCGCACGGGCCATCTGCATCACCTGTTCCTGATAGAGCGCGACGCCGTAGGTCTCTTTGAGGATCGGTTCCAAGAGGGGGTGGTCGTACTTGATGTTCTCGGAGTGGTGCTTGTTCTCGATATACTGATCCTTGAGTTGCATCGGACCCGGCCGGAACAAAGCGATCAGGGCGCAGACTTCTTCCAGGCTTTCCAAGCCGATCCGTTTCGCCAGGTCGCGCATACCCGCGCTTTCCAATTGGAAGATACCCGTGGTCTTCCCGGACCGCAAGAGTTCGTAGGTCTTGGGGTCATCCGGTTCGAGGTTGTCAATATCAATGCTGATGCCGCGATTTTCTTTGACCAGACGTGCGGCATCGTGTACGACCGTAAGCGTCCGCAGACCGAGAAAATCCATCTTGAGCAGGCCGACTTCCGCAACCGCGTTCATGTCGAATTGCGTCGCCACCACGTCGCTGCCGGCCGCTTTGAAGAGAGGGACGTGATCAGTCAGGGGCTCGTCACAGATGACCACACCGGCGGCGTGGGTGCCGCAGGTGCCGATCGTGCCTTCGAGGCGCGATGCTAATTTCCAAAGCCGCGCCACTTGCTCGTCCTCGGCCACGAGTCGCGCTAATTCCGGTTCGCGCGCGCGCGCGTCCTCCAAAGTGATCTTGAGTTCATCGGGAACGAGCTTGGCGATCCGGTCCACGTCGCCGTAGGACATACCCATGACGCGACCCACGTTGCGCACCACCTGCTTCGCCAGCATTCGGCCAAAGGTGATGATCTGGCTGACGTTATCCTGGCCGTACTTCCGGCGAACGTAGTCAATCACTTCGCCGCGCCGGTTGTAGCAGAAATCCAAGTCGAAATCGGGTTGGGTCACGCGGTCCAGATTCAGAAAACGTTCAAAGAGAAGCCCGTAGCGGATCGGGTCTATGTTGGTGATCTTCAGGGCATAGGCGACGATGCTGCCCGCGCCGCTGCCGCGTCCCGGCCCGACGGGAATGCCCTGGCTACGGGCGAAGGCGATGAGGTCCCAGACGACGAGGAAGTAGTCAATAAACCCGGACTTTTCGATGACTTCGAGTTCGTACTCCGCCTGCTGCAAGTGGCGGGGCGAGGGCCGGCCGGCGTAGCGTTCTTCGAGGCCCAGTTGCACCAAGTGGCGCAGGAACTGCGCCTTGGTGAAGCCGTCGGGCGGCGCATATTCGGGGATGAGGCGGCGGTGGAGCGGAATGTCCACGTTACATCGGGCGGCAATCTTTTCGGTGTTGGCGATGGCCTGGGGCCAGCGCGAGAAGAGCGCTTTCATCTCGTCGGGACTGCGGAAATAGAATTGGTTCGTGGCAAATTTGAACCGGTCGTCGTTGGTCAAGACGTCCTGAGTCTGGATACACAGCAGCGCCTCGTGCGCCTCGGCATCGGCCTTGTCCACGTAATGGCAGTCGTTCGTGGCAATCAGCATGAGACCATGGTACTCGGCCAACTCGGCCAGCAGGGGATTGACCCGCTCTTGCTCCGGCATCCCGTGGTCCATCAACTCGATGAGGAAATGGTCGCGCCCGAAAATCTCGAGGTATCGGCGAAGGGCGGCGTTGGCGGCGTCGAGGTTGTTCTCCAGCAAGTATTGCGGGATTTCCCCGGCGAGACAGGCGCTCGTGGCAATCAGCCCCTCCTTGTATTTTGCCAACAGTTCGTCATCCACGCGCGGCTTGTAATGAAAGCCTTCCAAATAACCCAGCGAACTCAGCTTGCAGAGATTGCGATAGCCGGTCTCGTTCTCGCAGAGCGTCAAGAAATGATAGCTGCCCGCGCCGGAACTCCGCGCGGACCGATCAAATCGGCTGCCCTTGGCCACGTATAACTCACAACCTACGACGGGCTTGATCCCCGCCTTCTGGGCTTCCTGATAAAAGTCAATCGCGCCGAATAAGGAGCCGTGGTCGGTGAGGGCACACGCACGCATACCGTACTCCCGGCAGCGTTCGAGCAACTCTTCGATGCGGCTCGCGCCGTCCAACACGCTGTATTCGGTGTGCACGTGCAGGTGCACGAATCCCGCGCTCATGGCAACTGCTCCAACAACATTTGCAGGGCCATCTCGGCCGTTTGTTCCTTAATCTCGAGGCGTTCACCGGTGAACTGGCAGCGTCGCGCGATCATGCCGTTCGGTCCGGCCACTGCGATATAGACCAAACCCACGGGTTTCTCCGGACTGCCGCCGGTAGGCCCGGCAATGCCCGTGACGCCGATGCCCCACTCCGCGCCAAAACGGTCGCGCGCACCCTTGGCCATTTGAAGGGCCACCGGCTCGCTGACGGCGCCGTGTCGCGCCAGGGCGTCCTGAGCCACACCGAGGAGGGCCGTCTTCACTTCGTTGCTATACGCAACAATGCCACCCCGGAAGTAATTCGATGACCCGGACACATTGGTCAGTCGGTGCGCTACCAATCCGCCCGAACACGACTCCGCCGTCGCCAGAGTCTGCCGCGCAGCGGTCAACCGCTGACCCACCATCTGTTCTGGAACATCTGAGGAAGTCACAGCCCGTTCCCTGGCTACCATATTGCCCGGAAGACAGGCTCTCATGCAATAAACGCGACGAGGACGTCGCGTCTACGGGAGGGGCCGAGTCTTCGGGGAGATTATGAGCGGCGGCGCTGGTGGCGGGGGCAGTAGTATGTGGTTCGACCACTGGCCTGGGCGGTAGATAAAGGTCGGCGGCATTTGGGACAAAGGCCGGAGTAGTTGCGGTGGCGGAGAAAGAAGTTGCCGGGCAGACGTTCGTAGTCCGTGTCCACCGCCAGCGATGCAGCGAAGACGGTCATCATGGCGTCGTACAGAGCATCAATCGTGGCCCGCCTCAAGTTTCCAACCGATGTTTCCGGATGCAGGCCGGTCTGAAACAACATTTCGTCGGCGTAGAGATTGCCCACACCCGCGATGACGCGCTGGTTCATGAGGACGCCTTTCAGGAGCCCCGTTCGGTTACGTAGTAAATCGCGAAACGTCACACGATCGAATCCGGGGTGCGTGGGATCGGGCCCCCATTTACGCTTGTTGAGAAAGCTTGAGATATCGCTCGTGATGCCGATTTCACCGAACTTTCGCGGGTCCGTAAAGATTAAGCTCTGACCATTCTCGAATCCGAACCGCGCGCGGGTATATGGCGGCTCGTTGATTGGCGCCTCACAATATTCGATGTCGCCAGTCATGCCGAAATGCATGGTCAACCATCGCCCGGAATCAGCGCCAATGAAGAGCCATTTACCGTGGCGGTGAGTTTTGACGAACTCGCGTCCCGCAAGATTCCGTTGCAAGGTGCGCGGCGTGGCCCCCTCAAGAATACTCGTGTCCCGAATAATTACCCGCTCAACGCGTTGGTGGAGCGCACAGGACGCGACCAACCGACGGCGCATCTCGACTTCAGGCAGTTCCGGCATGTTCCCTTTACACTTTCATTGTCGCTTGCCCGGCTTCTCCATATCCTGCTGAAGTTGGACCACGGACTGATACACCGATTCGTAGAAGTTGCCGGAACGCGGGCGGAACAGTTGGAATTTCAGGTCCGGGTCGCCGACGAAGGGTCGCATCACCCAAGCCAATTGCGTGCCGACAAACATGTAGAGCAGGAGCCAGGCGATGAATAGCCATTTCCAAAGTTCATGTTTCACTTCGCCGACAACGGCGTGCACACTCCGAACGAGGTAGGCCAAGCCCGCCAAGCCGGCGTAAGCGAAGAAGGCGACGTGCAGGAGTTTGATGAACGTGTAGTTCCGCGTGGTCAGTGAGAAGAAAAAGGCTACGCTGGCCATGCTGGCGAGCACCACGGTAGTGAACGCCAGAGAAGCCAGTAAGACGCCGACCAATTGACTGAAGGTGAGGCGCGAGCCCACGAAGGTGCTGGACACGTAGATAGGCGGCACGACGATCAGCAACGTCAGCAGGAACAGCAACGGCACTTTTATCGCAGTGACCAGCATCGTCAGGAATTGCAGATTCAGCGGGATGCCGGAGCCTTGCAGCCAGTTGGTCGCGCCCATGACGCCGCCATACAGGGCCGCCATGATTACCGTAATCATGAAAAGGGTCCGTGACAAGGCCCACAGGTCCACGTCCCGCTTCAACGCTTCCACGATGTCGTCGGGGTGATGAAGCAGGTAGTCCACCCTCGAGAGGAATCCCTGGGGTAATTTCAGTGGACGGTCGAATTTGGGTTCGGACGGCCACGCTTCCTGGACGACCAGCGGCTTGGTCATTTCGTCGGTGTGAGGCGGTACTTCAAACGTGTCCATGTTCTGCTCCTCTTCGAGAATTCCGACTGCTCAGGCCTGATTAACCAGATTCCAAATGACGTCGAAAAACGATCCTTCGATACTCCTAACCGGTGTATAAGGCAACTGCGGTGAGCCGATCCAGGGGCGGAGGGTCCAAGCCATTTGCGCGCCGATAACCGCATACAGCACTCCCCAGGAAGCGAAGATTGAGGCCCGCACGTGCTGACCTATCGTGCCACCCGCTGCGCGGCACAGCACGAGACCCACCACTAAACTCACCGCCCCGGAAGCGGCCAGCACAGCGGCGTGCATGACTACCAGGAACTGGTATCCGTGGCGCGACGTGGTCAGAGTGAAGAAGTAGGCTAAGGGCGCATAGCTAGCCAACACCACCGCATTGGCGCTGACCGCGATCAGCAGAAGCCGAAAAGTGGGCCCGAACCGCAGGCGTGGGCCACCGATGCAATTGATTACGTAAAACGAAGGAAAGCCGATCAACACCGTGAAGAGATACAGGGCAGGTAATTTCAATCCGGAAACAACCGCAGGATACCAACCCGTGAACAGTCCCATACTCGCACCGTAGAAGGCATACAGGAGAGCACCGAAACCAACTAAGAAAGCGTTGAAGCCGGTCTTGCCCGTGGATTCGAGCACGAGCGACGCGGACGCCGACGGGCGGACCATTGCCTGCCACCAGAGCGCTGAATAGTCCATCCACCGTTGCATTTCCCACCCCTTGAACCCACGGGCTCAGTTTCTACACTAATGCTAGACCGCCGGAAGGTCGAGACGCAAGCCTCGGCCTCGATATTGCAGTATCCAACGAGAAAGTGCGACACTAAGTATGATGCTCGATAGAGTGTAACCGAACAAGGCCTAGCACGACGCAAGCCTTGTGAGTGAACGTAAGTACGGGCTAAAGAGGACCGAGTGTGATGAACCACTACGATTCGACATTGGCAAAAATACGTCAACTTCCGGAGCCCTTGGTTCGAGAAGTCTCGGATTTCGTAGATTTTCTCTTGATTCGAATGGACAAGGAACGCTGGCGGAAATGGCTGGAGTGCAACGGGACCGGGGAGATGAGTGAAAGTGGATTTGAGGACTATTTATCCTCTCTGGAGAGCTATGAGGAGCTTTTGGCCAGAGGGGAAATCCGGTGGTAGAAGTTCATCGTGGGGACGTAGTCATTTGCGATCTGAATCCTGTTATTGGTAGCGAGCAATCTGGCCGCCGTCCAGCCATAGTAATGCAGGTAGAGGCGGCAAACTTACGAAGCCCGCACACGATAGTCGTACCTTTCACCACGAAGATTCGTCAGCGGATTCTTGCCTCGCACGTACTTGTGCGGGCCGGCACGGCAGGGTTGATCGAAGATTCTGTGGCCCTTTGCGAGCAGGTCCGTGTAATTGACATGCGGCGAGTAGTGAGAGTATTAGGCCGGCTCGACGATGACCAATTGCGAGAAGTGGAAAGCGCGATGCGAGTTATACTGGGTCTATGAACCTTTGGAAAACGATTAGACTTGTACACGCGGTCAAGACTCGCTTTGCTTGCAGTAATTAAGTTTGGCGTGCATACTCTCTTCGGTGGCCGGTATGCATAGTGGGAGATGGATCGCCATGGGATTGCAGACGACGCGGTTCGGGGAAATTGAGATTGACCCTAAGTCGGTTATCACGCTCACGCAGCCCGTTCTCGGCTTTCAGGAATTCCGCCGCTTCGTGTTGCTCCCGGGTCCCGCCGAGTATCTCCAATGGCTGCAATCCACGGATTCGGGTGAATTGGCGTTCTTGTTGCTGAACCCGCGCGTGCTCATCCCCGACTATCGGGTGGACCTGACTACGGTGGAACTTTCCGAGTTGGCCGTAACGCGCGCCGAGGAACTGGAAGTTTACACGCTCCTCGTGGTGCCGCAGGACGCGACGCAGGTGCGCACCAATCTGAAAGCGCCGATTCTTCTCAGCCGCAAACACCGGCTCGGCAAACAGACGATCCTGGAACGGAGCGAGTACCCGATTCAGTTTTTCTTATCGCAAGCGCAACGGGGCCAGGGACAGGCCCGGGAGGTGGCGCATGCTCGTGTTAACCCGTAAACAAGATGAAAGTATCATGATCGGGGACGACATCGAGGTGAAAGTCCTCGATCTGAAGGAGAATCAGGTGAAGATTGGGATCGTCGCACCGCGTTCCGTGCCGGTACACCGGCGCGAAGTCTATCTGGCCATTCAAGCCGAGAACGCTCAGGCGGCCACGGCCACCAGCGCCGACGGCATCTCGGATCTCATTCCCCGGTGAAAGGACGGCCACATGGACGTGATTATTGACGGTCAACCCGATTTTCGTCTGCAGGGGAACCCCACCGACGTGTTCGCGGCGGTTGCGGCGGTCGGTGAGTTTCTTCGCGAACAGGGCCGCGCCTTCCAAAGCGTAAAGGTGGACGGCAGGAGTATTGCCCCCGATCGTCTTGCTCCGGAATTGAGTGGAAAATCCTTGGCGGAAACGGGTACTCTGGACATCACCTCGGAAGAGTTAGACACGCTCATCGCCAATGCGTTGGAAGAACTGCGTCGGGTTCTGCCCGAACTGCCCCAGGCTTGCCACAGCCTGGCTGCCGTATTCCACAGCGACCGGCCGCAAGAAGGTTTTGAACCATTTCGACAACTGGCCGAGATTTGGGAGCAAGTGAAGGCGCGCGAAGGGCAAGTGGCCAACGCGTTGGACCTATCATTCGCGGCCCTCGACGTTGACGGTATCCCCTTCCATCAATGGTCCGAAGACCTCAACCGCTTTCTCCTAGAGGCCGCTGATGCGTTGGCGGCCGGGGACTGTATTTTGCTGGGCGACCTGCTCGAATACGAACTAGCGCCCCGCGCCGAGGCGGAAGCGCGGATTGTCGCTGCGTTACAGGAGCGGGCTCGCCTGCGCTCGCAATGAGGTATGGCTCCCCTGCACGTCCTGACGTTTAATTTTCACGAACCGTACCTCTGTTTACTGGCCAAGACCGGCTATCGCTTCACGGTAGGGCTGTATGAAAGGGCACCGCTGGCACGGGCTTGGCAAGTCAAATTCCGGCCCGTTCCGAAAAACGCCAGCCTGGTCGAAGAAGCAATCTGGCGGCGCGACTTGGCGGCCGGCAAATACGATGTCGTTGTCGCGCACAATGAGACCAACGCGGCCGATCTCTTCCGCTACGAGACCCCCTGCCTGCTGGTCTGTCACAATCGCAAGAGTTTTCTAAAGACGACGTTGCCGAATCAGGATGGGGATTCGCTCGCGAAGTACGAGCAGTTGCTCGAACGCCTTCAGGAACGATTCACATTTGTCTTCATCTCCGAATCGAAGCGGACCGACTACGGGATTCCGGGGGAGGTCATTCCGCCCGGCATTGACCTGAAAGAGTTCCACGGCTATCACGGAACGATTCCCGAAGTTCTGCGCGTGGGCAACGCCATGCGCGCCCGCAATCGAATGTTTGACGTGGATTTCCAGGAACAAGTCTGTGCCGGCATTCCGAATCGTGTAGCGGGCGACGACCCGGCGATGCCGACGGCAAGTCCCTCTCGCTCCTACGAAGACTTGCTGGACCATTATCGTTCGCTTCGTTGTCTGCTGCACGTTACACGCGAAGACTGGGAGGACGGCTATAACCTCGCCATGCTCGAAGCCATGGCTTGCGGTATGCCCGTGGTGGCGCTCGCCAATCGCACTTCGCCGCTGACGGACGGGGTGGATGGATACACTGCGTACCAACCGGAGATATTGCGGGAGCGGCTCCGCGCTCTGCTTGCGGACCGGGAACTGGCGCACAGAATCGGCGAGAACGGTCGCGAGACGGTGGCGAGACGCTTTCCGATCGCTCCCTTCGTCGAGAATTGGGGGCGGGTCTTGGAAGAGGCCGCCTCACGGTCGCCCGGCCGGAAGGGCGGCAGTGGGTATCACCCTCACGCCAACCTTCCCCGGCAGAGAATCGTACTCGATTATGTCGCGACACCACTGACAACCGCGCGCTACTTCGAGTGCGCGTTGCGCAAGCGTCATCGGGTCATTACGGCCGGCTTCCGCTGTCCGGAGGCGTTGTTCCCCGAATGGGGTTTTCCCGAACCAATCCCGACGTACCCGGCGCAACAAATTGATGTTCCTCTGAACACGACGTACGAGGAATTGATGCGCCGCATGCCGGACTCCTTTGCGCCGGACCTCTATCTCTGGGTGGATTCCGGCGCAAAGACAATCAGCCCGGACATTACGCGCCTGAAAGCCCCGAAAATAAGCTATTTGATTGACACCCACCTGGCGCCCGAATTGCGCCTGGAAATTGCGCACAACTTTGATTTCACCTTCATGGCGCAGAAAGGCCAGGTAGCCGCCTTTGCCCGCGCGGGTATACGCAACGTGGCGTGGCTACCGCTGGCGTGTTCGCCGGAACTGCACGCGGGAAAAGCGACGAACCGAATCTACGACGTGGCGTACGTCGGACGTCTCAGCGAAGATTTGAGCGATCGGCGCCGCGATTTACTGCGCGGCGTCGCCCGGCGGTTTCCGAATCATAAGATTGGCCAGTTCTGGCCCGAAGAGATGGCGGGCATTTACGCGCGATCAAAGATTGTAGTCAATGCCGCCGTGAACCGCGATCTCAACATGCGGGTATTCGAGGCGATGGCCTCGGGC
>JACQVH010000069.1 GCA_016209895.1 Candidatus Hydrogenedentota bacterium
TCCAGCTCTTCGCGTGTCTTCATGGCGGCTCCTCCTTTTGTTAATATATATTAACAAAATAAGCCGCAAAAAAGAAGAACTTTCTTCAAAACCCCTTTTTCTGACGCAGGCCCTTATTCGCCCGCAGTGTTGTCCCGCGAGTCCTAATCGAGTATCGTAATCGAGATTCATCCGTCCCAGGTGGACTTGTCCGGCCTTGGCGGACCCGTGGTCGTAGACCGTAATCGGCTTTTCCGGCGTGTCTCATAAACTGGGCGTCGTTTCGGCGACCGACTAAACCAAGGGGAGGTTTTCACTAATGAAAACGATCTGCTTCTCACTCTGCGGCCTCCTTGTCATCTCGTGCGCTTACGCAGCGAAAGACAAGAACGATAGCGGATGGGTGTCTCTATTTAACGGCAAAGACCTGAAGGACTGGAGAATCCAGGGCAAACAAGATGATTTCAAGATCAAGGATGGCATCATTCGCTGCGAGACGGGCGGCGGCGGGCAGTGGATGTACTATGCGAGGAAGCAGTTCGGGGACTTTGTGCTGCGCGTGGAATGGCGCGTATCGGCCCGAGGTAACAGCGGCATCTTCCTGCGCGCCAAAACGGAAGGCAATCCCTGGGAGACCGGCTACGAATCGCAGATTTCCAATGAGCAGCCGCCGCGCGACGATGCGCACTGCACTGGCGCGCTCTATGGCTATCAGGCCGTGAATCCGCGTCCGGACGAGACGCCGGAGAAGTGGCGCACGACGGAGATTACCTGCAAGGAGACCATGATTACGGTGGCGATAGACGGCCAGAAAGTTTGCGAACTTGACCAGGACACCAACGAGAAGACCAAGAACAAGCCCCTGACGGGCTATGTAGGCGTCCAGGACTCACACGGCCCGGAAGGCACGTGGATCGAGTATCAGAAGGTCGAGATCAAAGAGCTGAAGTAATGGTCGGGTCTCGGGTATCCGTTACTGGCCTTCGATAGTCACCTTGCCTCATGGCGAAGGACGACGGCCCGCAGGTTCATGACGGCGCCGGCGGGCATGGCGACGGGTTTGATGCTGAGTTCGAAGCGTCCGGGTTGGGTGACTTTGAGTGTGCCGATCGCTTCCGTTTTGTAGTCTCGCCAGGTGCCGGTTTCGTTCACTTTGCCGGAGAGCGACTGGTCGCCGAGCGTGACGGTAAATTCGCTGCCGCCGGCGCCGTTGTTGCAGGCGTAGTTCAGTTCGACGGCGTAGGTTCCGGCTTGGTCCGGCGCGATGTCCCAACTCACCCAGTCCTTGGGATTGGCCCAATGTCCGATGTTTTCGCCGCGGCGGTTGCCCTCGATGCGCAGGGTCTCTCCGTGGAGGTCCGCGTCGGAAGCATTCAATTCGAGCACGCCATCGGGGGACGGCTTGAGGGGTGCCGTGACGACGTCGGGTTTGCCCGCGATCTCGAGCACGACAACAGACGCGATGGGATTGGGCGCTTGTGTCGGCACTTGGACGACGACTCCGTCATCGGCACGCGACGATTTCAGCGCGGCGTGCGCGGCGTCGGCCAGAAGATACGCGTTCTTGACATCATTCTGCAGTCCGGGCACCACGAGCTTGCTGTCTGCCGGCCAATCGAACACGTGCAGGTACAGCTTGCCGGGTTTCACGGTGCAGCGGCCCCATGCCAGTCGCCGGAACGGACTGGCGCTCGAGCCGTAGATACTCTCGCCGTTGAGTTTCATCCACTGACCCATGGCGGCCAAGCGCTCGACACTGGCTTCGGGAATTAAGCCTTCCGCCGTCGGCCCCACGTTCAGAAGGAAATTCCCACCTTTGCTCACGATATCCACGAGGTTACGAATGAGCGTTTCCGTGGACTTCCAATTGAGGTCGTGCACCTTGAAGCCCCAGGTGTCGTTCATGGTCATGCACGTTTCCCAGTCGCGGTCCGGGATGCCGGTGCCGGGGATGAACTGCTCCGGGGTGTCAAAATCCTGGGGGATTTGAATGCGGTTG
Source organism: Candidatus Hydrogenedentota bacterium (assembly GCA_016209895.1). Taxonomy (GTDB): domain Bacteria; phylum Hydrogenedentota; class Hydrogenedentia; order Hydrogenedentales; family SLHB01; genus JACQVH01. The sequence continues at coordinate 1,979 of JACQVH010000069.1, forward strand.
TTGATGATGATTTCCGGTTGCAGGCTTCGGATCATCGCGACGACTTCTTCCGCGTGGTGTTCCTCCGGCTTGTGTTCCCAGCCGCCGTCAAACCACAGCACGCCGATGGGGCCGTAATTCGTGAGAAGTTCGCGCAACTGCCCTTTCATATACTCGATGTAGCGGTCGTAACTTGCGCCTTCCTTCGGGCGCGTGTCCCACGGACGGGGACTGCCTTCGCCGCGCGGGAGGTAATCGGGGTGGTGCCAGTCGAGGATCGAGTGGTACCAGCACATCTTGAGTCCGCTGGCCTGGCAAGCTTGGGACAGTTCGTTCATGATGTCGCGTTTGAAGGGCGTCGCCATCACGTCGTAGTCGCTGACTTTGCTGTCGAACAGCGCAAACCCGTCGTGATGTTTGCTGGTGATGACGATGTATTTCATGCCGGCGTCTTTGGCGATACGCACCCACTCGTCGGCGTTGAACTTGACCGGATTGAACTCCTTCAGCAGCGGTTCGTAATCGGGCACGGGTATTTTCGCGCCGAACATGATCCATTCGCCGGCGGTGTCGACGTCTTTACCGTTCCAGACGCCGCCGGGAACCGCATACAAGCCCCAATGAATGAACAGCCCGAACTTCGCCTCCCGCCACCACGCCATCCGCGCATCGCGTTGTTCCTTCGTTTCACCCCGAACTCCTTCCGCAGCGCGAGCTGGAGTGATCGATCCAAACGCGAAAACACTCAGAATCCCCAACGCAAGCGCACGATACGATTTCATGATTCTCCCTTCCCTCATCCGCTTGAATTTCTTGGTCGCACACGGTCTACAGCATTCGATGTGGGAGATTCAAGGGTGTAGTGACCAGTGGCCGGCGGCTAGTGGCGAGTGACTGGTGGCCCGTTGCTCGGTACCCGGATCTCGACACTCGTTAGCGTTTCACTGATTATGCTCGGCTGAAGACTTCATTGAAAGGTATTTGTGCCGCTCTTTCAGAGCTCTTTTGAGGGTGTTTCTTGTACCCAGGGCGTCGCTTCGCTTTGCCCTGGGCTGACATGTGATGCGCTTTCAGCGCATAGTGTCGGTCGGCTCACGGGTCTTCAATAGGGCAGACTGAGTACAGAATGTCTATTGCTATCATTTATCCTTCGTCCTTTTTGATTTGTCCGTAAATCAAAAGCCCCGGCTTTCGCCGGGGCCTTGGCAGTTTTGTACTGTTGATTGGTTTACACAGGTTTTACTTTTGTCGCTTCCGGTCCCTTCTTACCTTGGCCCGGTTCATACTGAACCTTCTGGCCGTCCTCGAGGGTCTTGAAACCGGGCATGTCAATATTCGAATGATGTACGAACAAATCCTTGCCGCCGTCATCCGGGACGATAAACCCGTAGCCCTTCTCTGCACTGAACCACTTGACGCTACCTGTTGCCACTTTCAGATCTCCGCTCTGGGTCCTTTTACGGGAGAACCCGTACCCGCCCCTTACTCACACACGGAAGCCCACCTTCTGGGGAGAAGGGTGTGCTCCAAACACAACCCGAATAGTAAAACACGTTAGGTGGCAAATGTCAACTTCCAATTTCGGCGAATCAGACGGGAACCCGCGAAGGATTTGCAGGATTTATTCCCGAAACCGTCGGACGTAGAATTGGACCATTTCCTGGATGGCCGCGTCTTCTGGTCTGGCTTTGCCGATGTAGTCGTCTTTGTGGCGTAGAACGCACTCGATGCCGAGCGGGTCCAGTCTGGCCTTGAGGACTTCGCCGAACTTGGGATGGTGAATTCCCCAGCCGGGGCGCGTGTACCCTTCTACCGGCTTTCCGAACTCGGGATAGTACAGTGTTGGTCCTTTGTTCGGTCCGGGGGCGAGCGGCGCTTTTGGCTCGGAGTAATAGAGGAAGACCGGCGGATCGCCGGCGTTAACGTATGTGATTGGCGCGGCCTCTTCATAGAGCTTGTATGCGCGCGGCGAGTCCAACTCCTCCAGTTTTAGGCCGTAGAATACCGGCAGGGCCGGATGTTCGTAGGCTCGTCCGCCGATGACCTCGCGAATGAACCGCGGATCGTACGAACATTGCGCGCCAATGACACCCGCGCACGATACTCGCGACGATTCGCGCAGGACTGGGTCGGGACTGTTCGGATCGGCAAGATCATCGTGAAATCCAATCCAGAGTGAGATGCCCGCGCCGGCGGAATTACCCGAAACCGCAATTCTCTTGGGATCGAGGTTCAAGTCAATTGCTCGAAATCTCAGGAATTGAATGACGCGCGCGCCATCGAGCATCGGGGCCGGAAATGGGACCGTCGAGGACAGGCGGTAGTTGCTCGAGGCCTCGGAGATACCCGCGCGGATACATTCGCTGAGTAGGGAGGGGTCGAGGGTCCATTTGTCGCCGCCGAGAAATCCGCCGCCGTGGAAGAACACCACGACCGGAGTCGGCTTTTCGGAGGGTGCCTTCCAGAGGTCGAAGACATTGCGCTCGTGGGGGCCGTAGGATTCGTTACGCAGGTCGGGCGGAGGCTTGGTATCGGTCATTGGGGCGGGCGGTTGCGCGGTCGCGTTGAACAACGCGATGCTCAACATCCAAGTAACGAGGATTGGACGCCCACGCTTCATGGTATTCTTCGCCATCTCGCTACGTAACCATGGCTACTCAGCGAAGGCACCCATGTATCGCGGCGAGGAAAGCGATGAACCCGAGCAAGAACAGAACGAGGAACAGAAAGAGGTTGATGTCCACAGCAACCCATTCGGTCTTGCCGTTCTTCCGTCTGAGGAACCACCAGGACATGGGCCAGGCCTCCATGCCGGATAGGATAGCACAATGACCAAAGGGACCGAAGGGACCAAAATGAGGATGCAGGCCCCAAGGACGGCAAGGACGACTCCCACGGTGGTTACAATGTACGAGCCTGCACGTGAATGACAACCGGAAACTGGAAACTGGAAACCGGAAACCTACTAACGCGACCCGCTATACTGTGCCGCACCGAATACAAAGCGGTCCTAAAGGAGAAACGCGATGGAATGGTGGAAGGAGTGCCGGCTGTGGGGGCAACTCAACGTTCAAGAGCACGATCCCCAATGCATTGACATTGAACGTTGGAAGGAGTACTGGCGGCGCACCAAGATCGGCTGCGTTACCTTAAACGCGGGTGGCATTATCTCGTATTATCCGTCCGAGCATGCGTTGAATTGGCGGAGCCCGTGGCTGCACGGTCGCGATTTGTTCGGCGAACTCGTCCAAGCTGCAAGGGACGTTGGCATTCACGTGTTGGCGCGTTTCACGCCGAGCCGGATTGACGAGCGCTTTGCCATGAACTACCCGGATTGGTGTATTCAGGACGAAAAAGGACAACTGGTGCTGGACACCGGACACGACCCGGGCCAATCCATCCGCATGTACCACACCTGCCAGAACGGGCCGTACTACCGCTGGTGGATTCCGGAGGTGATGTTCCACGAGATCATGCAGCGCTACGACGTGGACGGCTTTTTCTTCAACGCGTGGCAGTCTGCGGATCGGAGCGTGGGTCCCTGCCACTGCAAGCATTGCGTCGCCGGATTCAAAGAGGCTACCGGTCTGGGGCTTCCGAAACTGAACGACTGGGGCAACCCGGATTGGCACGCTTGGCTTGAATGGCAGGCGGACTGCGTGAATTCGTTAGCAGAAGAATGGCGGCAGGCGGCGCACGTGCTCAAGGCGACGGCGACGGTCGTAATGAATATCGGCGGCGGCATTGAGGGACTCAGCGGAAGAGGCCGTAATTGGCGGAGGTTCTTCGCGGCGCACGACGTGATTGACGCTGATTTCCAATCGCGCGGCACCGGCGTGCCTTTGTGGGAAATCGGCGCGACCGGAAAGATTCTGCGCTCGGTCATGCAGCCTAAGCCGTACATCTTCTTGTTTGGCGTTTACGGCGGAATCGGTCGAATCTCGGCGCAACCGCCCGTCGAGCATCAGGCCATGATGTCGGAGATGGCGGCCAGCGGCGCGTGTCTGTGGTATCACGTGATCGGCGCCTGCGGTGAAGACCGGCGTCCGTTCGACGGTATCGAGAAATTCTACGCGCATTATGACGCCTGTCGCTCGTACTTCGAGGGCGCCGAGGGCGAAGCGGAAATCGTTCTGGTCTTTGACCACACCTTGCTCGAACGGTATGGCCGCGCCGAGGCCGACCGGCTCGTCTCGCAACCGTGGAAAGGTGCGTACGCGGCGCTGGTTCGGGCGCGGCTGCCTTTCGATATGTTGCATGCGGACGATCTCTCAGCCGATAGCCTCGCCCGTTATCGCGTGGCCGTACTTCCCAACCTGGCATGTCTCTCGGAGGCGCAATGCGACGCCCTTCGGGCGTTTGTTCAGTCCGGCGGATCACTCGTTGCTACCTTCGAAACGTCGCTGTATGACGAAGCCGGCAACGTGCGAGAGGATTTTCTCCTCGGCGACCTCTTTGGCGTGACCGCGGACACGGTTGCGGCGCACCGCCATCAGCAAGTGCATTTCCGATTGGACGTGAAAGACGCCATCGCGCAAGGGTTCGAAGAGACAAACGTTATTTCCGCGCTCGATACGTGGCTGCGCCCCGTATCCCTAACTTCTGACTCGGCATCGAGCCATATCACCTTGGTGCCATACGTTCCCCACATGCCGCCTGAACGCGTGTTCTTTCGCGTGCCCAAGACCGATACGCCGATAGCGGTCCTACGGAATTTCGGGCCGGACGGCGGTCGGGTCGGGTATTTTGCTTGCGATATGGACCGATTATGTGCACTACCGCGCAACAATCCTGATCATCGGCGCCTGTTCGCGAACGCCGTGCAGTGGGCATTAAACGGTCAGGTGTGTGTGCAAGTCACCGGTCCCGGCGTGATTGACGTTCATGTTTACCGGCAGACGACACCTCGGCGGCTGTTGGTGCACCTGGTGAATTGTAGCATGCCCGACCTTTGGCATCCACCGGCCATGGAAATCACTCCGCTAGGAGCGCAACGAGTCGTGATCAGTCTCGAGGAAGGAGAGCAGGCCGCGGCCGCCCGGCTGGTTTGGACCGATCGGAAGACGTGGCTGGAACGGGGAGCGGGGAGTATCACCGTGGAAGTGCCAACTCTGGAACAATACGAGATAGTGGCGATTGAGATGGAATGATTGTTAGATCTCCGATAATCAAGCGGAGAACGTTCGTTGATGTCCGCGAGTTGGGAGGGCGGGCGAGGATGCCCGCCGATTAGGGGAGAGTGCTATGAGACATGTCAGTCGGCTTCTTCTTGTCGTCGTATCGCTGAGCGTCTGCGCAGTTGCGGGTGGAGACCTTCCATCTCCCTTAGACGGGGGCCTTTCGATTCCCGCCAAGGCTTCGGTTCCCTTTACGTATTGCATTGATTACCGCATGAAGTTCACGGACAAGTATTTCGCGGAAATTCGGCAGTCCCCGCCGGACTTATTTCATGTCGGTCATATCGTGGTGTTCCGGGGCGTGACGGGACCGACTCGGCTGGGCGAGAAAGGGCTGTACACCAACGCATTGGTGCCGCCAACTGAGGTCGCGAGCGAAGTGGAGAAGGTGAAGGATATGATCCGGCGGATGCGGGCCACCGGCACGGCGAATGTCTTGCCCTACGTGTGCACGATTGTGCTCTTCGGCAATCCGCGCACTCGGACCGGTTTCTTCAACTTCTACGATCTCTGGGACGATTATGCCGCGTATGGTTTGGGGCCGAAACCGAGCGACGACCCGCTGCTGTGGAGCCAGGAGCGCGGGCCGGAGCACAAGACTCTACCTACCGGTGAGGAATACTGGGACGTGATGGCGTGCATTAACAATCCCGGCTGGGGGAGTTTTCTGAGAACGTATGCCCGGCAGGTTGGTCAGCTTGGCTACGAGGGCCTGTTCTTCGACGTTAATGACCTGTATTGCTACTGTCCCGACTGTGAGAAGGCGTTCGACCGTTATTTGCTGTCAAAATACGGTTTGGACGGCCTGAAGGATACGTTCGGTACGGACGATCTGCGCAAGTTGAACCTTCCCACTATCTACCGCGATTTCGAAAAATTCATCTTGGAGTCGTTTCGCAAGTACCAGCCGTCGGAAGTGCCCCTGGAAGACGATTGGCGATTGCTGCGCTGTTACATGCAAGGGTCGCTGGGCGAATTCCCGACCTCGCCATTAGACCAGTATCTCATGGAACGCTTCGGTACGATACATCCCGCGTCCGTGCCGCCGAAACAGCGCGATGCGTACGTCCAATGCGCTCTGCGAGAGTCGTTCCACAGCTATCTCGAAAGTCCCGAATTGGCGGCGTTGCTGGAAGAGCGATTCGGTTCGAGCGATATTCGTCGGCGTTGTTGTGGGACGCCGCGCGACCTGCTGTTGTGGGTGGAAAATCAGCGGTTCTGGCAGCAGAGCATGGCGCGTATGTTCGAGGAGATGAAGGAAGCCGGCGAGCAAGGGCGTGTGGAGGCCGGTCTGACGAAACGCTTTTTCACCATCTCGAACGATGGTCCGCTGAGCACGATTGACTGTACCAACAAGCGCCGGGTCTGCTCGATTGATCCGCAGGCGTACGCAGCGCACGTGGACCTGCAGATGGCTGAAGAGATGAATCAGCCCGGGATGCTCGATTGCGGCGTCATCGTCAACAATATGTTCGGGTTTGAATGGGCCCAGGCCTGCGGGAGCAAGCTGGGGACGTTGCTTTACAAAGCGAATACCGACGGCGCTGCCGACTTGGCCATTGCCGAAGCCGCGGCCGGTGGGGGAGGGGCCTTTATTCATCCGGGAATCACCGGCCCGAAAGCGCGGGCGCGGTGGAAGGATTTTTTTCACAGCCTTCCGCAGCTTTGGGAAGGTTGCGAGAGCTATGCGAAAGTCGGGATTGTGTTCCTGTCCGACCAGAATTGTTATGAACATGTGGACCATCAGCGGATGGTTCATCGTCTCGTGCGAGTTTTCTCCGAAACGCAGGTGCCGTTTGACTTGGTATCGGTGCTTCAAAAGGACGTACTGGCGCGCTACGATGTTCTAATCGTGCCGGAACTGCGATATGTGAGCGACGAACAGATCGAAGTCTTGCGGGAGTACGCCGAATCGGGGAAGAAACTAATTCTCGTCGGGGCTTTTGCCGAGTGTAACGAAAAAGCCGGGGCCCGCGAGGCGCGGCCGTTCGAGGCGCTGTCGAAGTCCGGAAAGGTGTGGCTGGTTCCTGCCGGAAAGGTCCCGGAGCGTCGAAGTGACCTCTTCAACCTGATGGAAGAGCGTAATAACGCGCTGCCGTTGGCCGCGGCATTTGCGAAGCGGGAGCGGGCTGCGGAATTGGCCGAGGGCCGGGACTTGGGGCCGCGCTTCGTGGAGGAATTGGAGGGAGTTTTGGGTGAACGGCTGACCTGGGCCGCCGTGCCGTTGGACCCCGGAATGTATGTCAATCCCTTCGTGCACTACGGCGGAGGGAACGGTCCTGACCGTATTGTCTTGCACCTCGTCAATTACCACATTCCGATTAAATACCGGTCGAATCCGGACTGGTCCGCTGACGAGGCCACCTGGAAGACCAAGACTCGTTCGGGAACGGCAAAGCGGCGCCAACCGATTACGTTGCGCGTTCCGGTCCCGAGCAGCAAGAAGATCGTCATAAAATCCTTTAGCCCCACCGACCACGTGTCACCGGTAAAATGGAAGACGCGCGGCGACGAGCTAATTCTGACCGTGAATGGTCTCGAGGTGTACCAGGCGATCGAAATTCACTTGGCGCCATCGTAATAGGGCGCGGCACATGGGACCCATAGGGCCTGGCCCATGGGACGTGGCGCCCGCAACAAAATGACCGCCGTGAACAGTGCCCACGGCGGTCGAATGAACTTCGCGATGCGGGAATTATCTTGCCCGACGCCACTTCCAGAACGTATCCCGCATTTCACCAGGCTTGCGGTAGGTTCGGAGCACGGTGCGCTGGGAGTCGGGGACGTCCGGAACCGCGCCCATCTTATCGAATTCGAGCTGCTGTTTTGGCGTGAGTTCAGGCAGATGCTCCTGGACCACACGGCAGGTGAGGAACGTCAACAACTCGGTATGCACCTTTTCATTGCTGGTATGTCTGAACATGAAGTTAAGGATTGGCACATCGCCGAGAATAGGGACCTTATTCGCTTCGAGTCGGTCTGAGATATTCCGCAAGCCGCCGATAAATATCGTCTGTCCATCCATCGTTCGGAGGGAAGTGGTGGCCTCGCGCTTGTCTTCAATCGGCACGCCGGTTTCGGTGATCCCGCTGATCGAGCTCTGTTTGGCGGTAATATCAACCAGCACGTCATTGTCGTGCGTCACGCGCGGTGTGACGGCAAGGGTTACGCCAATCGGCTTGAACGAAGTCTGTGATACCGGCGGTCCGGTGAGACCCTGTTTGAGTTCCGTGAAGGGGAACTCTTGAACGATCTCGATACTGGCCTCTTTGTTTTCCATAGTGACGACCACGGGATTCGCAAGAATTTCCGCGTTCCGGCTGGCCACCTCGGCGGCGATGGTGGCCCTCAGGTCAATATCATCGGTAAGCACACCCAGTGTAATGGTGCCCTGATTTAATTCAGAGCTGCCGATGGCTCCGACCGGAGTGCTGAAGGATAGGTTCTGGAGGTCGCCGATAATCTGCCCGCGGGTATTGAGGTGGCGGACTGCGCTCAGAACCCAACTCGTACCGGTCTGGGTGGCATCTCGCATCAGCGCGTCCACGATCATGGTGTCAATTGAGACTTGCTTGACCGGCATGTCTACTTCCTGGACCAATAGGCGCGCCTGTTCCACTACGACCGGGATATCCGTGACAATAAGGTGGCGGCCGCGCTCGTCCGGCGAAACTTTGCCGATCTCCGGCGAGAGAATATTCTTTATGATGGGCAGAACATCCTGCGGCTCGGCATAGTTGAGCTTAAGCGCCTCGGTGACCGTCGGCAACTTGGGTTCAGCGAAGTCCAATTGGCTCGCGAGGTCCTCCAAATCCTGAATCACAGGTCCCGGACCCGAGAGGACCAACGTATTGGTGCTTTCGTTGGCTGCAATTGAGATGCTTCGCGCTTGGGGTGAGTTTACGATGACGGCATCCAGCGTTTGCTTGATTTCGGCTACGTCGCCTTCCTTCAGCACCACCATTCGCGTTACCCGGTTCGCCATCAAGGCTTCTTCGAAAGGAACGATACGGAAGATGCCGTCCTCTTCGACCAGTCCCAACCCATTGATCTTGAGCACGGACTCCAAAGCGCGTCGGAGGGGCACCCCACGGAAATCCACCGTTACCTTGCCTTTGACTTCGGTTCCCGCGATTACACTGACTTGCCCCATCTCGGCGAGAATTCCCACCGCGTTGATAAGGTCCATATCACGAAAATCTATGTCCACGATTTGCTCGAGTGGGTCCGTACCCGGCGGGACTGGAGTTTGCGTTATCTCCGCCGTTCCGCCGGCCTCAGGAGTCGCCGGGGCTGGGGCCTCGGCTGGTTCGGCTGCGGCCATCTCCGTGGCGGCTGGGGCGTCCGGTTGGGCTTCGGTCAAGTTCTGAAGCAGGTTCTTTACTTTCGCCAAGGCACTACCGCCGGAGGCGGTTTTCGAGGTGGCTTCGGGTGAATCGGTGGTCGCGGCTTCGGGCGCGGAGGCGTTCGTATCGGGGACGGGCTGGGCCGCAGACTCGGAATTCTCGGCAAGAGCGGCTACCGGCGTCGCCGGGCCGCGGGCGAAGTCGAACTGCATAGCCTGGACGGCCTGCAGGTCCATGGCCAGCGCGCCAATTCGGTCGGCGGAGGACATGTCAGCGGCGCGGGCCGCGCGTAACAGGGACACTCCATACGCGCGATTAGCTTCTCTTTTGGCGTTCAATTGCAATTCATGCGCCTGTTGGAGGCGGACCAGATTGCGCGCGCCCTCGACGAGAGCGCGTTGAGCCCAATTGGCAGTGCGGTGTACGGCGCAATACGTTTGCGTCCAGCCGGACCACGTCGGGGATCGAAGTGAAGCACTCGGGGCTGGCGCGTGGGGCGCCTGGTCCTGAAGTTGTTGGATGGCGACATCCAGTTGAGACAAAAGCAAATCGGTCGCGCGCGGGGTCGGCTCGGTTTTCGTCGGGGCGGATTTCCGAGCCTGGTCGCGGAACGAAATCTCGATGAAGCCGGGCTGCTGGGCGATCTGCAGTTTTACTTGCCGTGCCAAATCCAGCACCACGCGCGAGACCAGGCGAGGTTCGAGTGCGAAGAGGCTGCTGCGAACGCGGAGCAGGGTGGATTCACTGGGGCTGGCGTAGTCAACCTGACTGGCGCACAGATTGACCGTATCGTAAAGATCAATAACGAATTTCTTTTCCGTCGGAATCGAGAGCGTGCGGTACTGCGGCGCCCCCGTCGTCGTCAACCCGATGATCGTTTTACCGGAATCAGCGGCAACGTCAATTCGAAGGAGGGCGTCGGCTCGCGTCGCCGCCTCGAGCAGCGTGGCTTCCACCACGCGGCCTTGTCCTTCCAATCCGCTACGAAGTACCGCCTGTTTGCGGGCTTGGATGCGTTCGGACTCGGTCGCCCCCGAAACTGCAGTGGTCAGCACGCAGAGCAGGGCAGCCAGTGAACATGTCCATCTCGGTGGAAACATCGCCTACGGCTCCTTCACGTCTTTTAAGGTCAGCGTTACCGAGGAATCTCCTACGCGGAGAACCACGTGGTCAGGCTGAATGTCTTCTACTACCGCGCCCTCTCGAAAGGTGTAACCCTTCGAGACGACTTCGTTCGTGACTTGATTGTCAATCACCGCTATGGGATTGGATTTGTTCCAAACAATCCCCGTTACTTTGAATCGGCGAACTTGCTCCGGCGGGGCGATCGGCGGCTGGGGACCACCACGCGTAATGATGTCCGGTCCCGCCTCTTTGCCGACTAGCGGACTCATCGGGTTACGGGCCAGTTGCTCCTTTTCGTAGTCGAACGTAATCTCCTTTACGCTGGAGAGCAGGGCGTCAATGTCAATCTTGGTTTGCTGATACTGGGGTTTCGGAGCAGTAGGGGAGGCCGGAGCAGTGGCGGAGCCATCGGCCGCCGGAGGCGTGGTACCAGTCTGGTCGGCCTGGGTCCCGGCCGTAGCGGTATCGTCCCCGGTACTGCCCAACTGCCAATAGAGTATCCCCGCGGCGGCGACCAAGAGCACGACGATAACCAGTATCTTCTGTTGCTGGGCGTTCACGACGCGGCTCCGCTTGGCGCCGGGGCCGTTTCCGCCGGCGGTGTTCCGGGGGTCGGCCCGGGGGTGGTCGTCCTGGCTCGGGTCGCCTGAACAAATGTGTAAGTGCTCAATGTAAACTTAGCCTCACAAACGCCCATTTTCTGTTCACCCATGTTCAAGTCGGAAATCTTGACATACCGCTCGAACCGCTCGAGCCGATTGATGAAGCTGGCGATCTGGTGGAAGGTGCCGCGCGCGACCACGCTGTAGGGCAAGGTCTCTTTCAGGCCTTGTGTAATTCGCGGCTGGTCTTTCCAGCCCATCTCGACGCCGATTTCGTGGCCGATGGCTTCCCATTTCTGTACGAGAGTCGGAATTTCGCGTCCGGCCGGCAGGCGTTTTTCGAAGTCCGAAACCAAAGTTTCGTATTTTTGGGCCTCTTCTCGCAGCGTCTCGATGTTAGCGTTGGTCCGCTCGGCTTCCGTGACGTCTTTCTGAAGGACCTGTTCTTTCTCCGCTAATATCTGGTAATTTTCGCGAAGACCTTTGTCCACGATGAAGAAGTACACGCTGGCGATCAGCAGGGTAATGCCCAAGATGATTCCGACGTTCATCCAATCTTTCGGCGTTACGGTTCCTCGAAGAAATTCCATGCTGCTTAACCTTTTGCCGGGCCGATCACGTACCAAAACGTGAAAGGTTTCACGGGGAAGCCTTCCAGATCTTTGGTCACGCTTACGTCCTGATTTTCATACGTGAACAAGGCGGAGAATTCCGGGTCGTCGGCGGCGACCTGCAGGAAGGGATTGACCTCCATGGTGCCGTCAGGCGCGAAGCCCACATAACCGGAGACTTTGAGCACCGGGCGCTGTACCGTTGTCTCTTTCGTTTTCGGCTTGCCCGTCGCCGCGTCAATTACCGCCTTTCCGGCGGAATCCAATTCCGGCGCTAACTCCTTGAAGGCCTTGCTTTCCACGGTAATCCCGGTATACCACATATTCTGGGGCGCGAGATTGCTCAGCAACCACAACTGCCGGGACCAGACGATACGGTCTCTTACAATCTCATTGATAGTGTCAATGCGGTCTTTGAGTTCCCGCTTGAGTTCCTCCAAGCGGTTCCATTCTTCCATGACGGGTTTTAGTTTTTGGAGCCGTTCGTCCAACGCTGCGACGGAGACTTGCAATTCGCGGTTGCGCGTGTACGCGGTGAAGAACGTCAGCGCAATGGCTACGAGCGCGATGACGAGGACGGCGAAACTGGCCAAGTACGGCAACGGACTACGTTTGATGGGCCGAAGGTGCCTGGGAAGCAGGTTAATCTTGATCATAGGTCCGCCATCCCTCGTGCCGCCAAGCCCAGCGCCACCATGAACTGCGCAGGGTGATCGACCAACTTTGCGACCGCGTGACTGGGTCCGAGGTGCAATGCGCTGGACGCCGGATTCGCGACCTCGATGTGCTCCAGGCCGAGTTCCTCGACCAGGGTGTTCTTGACAATGGGCAGATGTGCTATTCCTCCACTCAGAATGATGCGCTCGACGTGATGCTCGTAAAGCTGCTGTTCGTAGTAATCGAATGAGCGACGAATCTCCGCGACCAACCGGGCCATGGGTTGGGCCAGGATTTCGTTGAGGCTCTTCTCTTGATCGCTTTTCTGTCCGATGGAAGGCGCCGCGCCCGCACTGCCGATGTCGCCCAAGGATCCCAACTCGTCCTCCAACGGGTCCAATAGCGAGCCGCCCTTGGGGGTTTTGGCCGGCGCCGGTTTCTCTTCGGCCGGGCTGGGGGCGTTAAAGGGTACCGCACTTTCCTCGTCGCGCGAGTTGATCAGCGCCTGTTCAGCTTCGGCGTACTCGCAACGACGCGCTTTGGAGATGGCTTGTACGAGGTCGCGCGCCCCCCAACTGACGTCGCGAATGAAATTCGAGATTCCGTCCTTGGTGAAATGGATACTGGTCGAACTGGCGCCGAGATTCACGAGCGCCACGCTCTCTTCGGCGCCCAGGAAGTCGCAACATTCGGCGGCGTCGGCGAGGGCGAGTGAATCCACCCCCAGTATCGAGTATTCGATCTCGGCCGATTGGGCAATTTGAACACGGGACTCGATCTGCTCGTGCTTCGCCGCCACCAGAAGTATTTTAAGGAGTTTCTTCTCGCCTTCGCTCACGGTATCGAGCAGAGCCCAATCCAGCCACACTTCCTCGAGATCATAAGGTATGTTCTGACCCGCCTCATTTTGCACCGCCTGATCAATTTCGTTGCTCGGCATGTCAGGTAGGCGAGGATAACGAATCACCACGGTTTGCGCCGGTAGCGCGCCGACCAAGAGGCTTTGTGCCGTGGGAATCGCTCGCAGGGCTTCACGGACAGCGCTGGCTTGGGCCGCCACGGGGTCCACGTTTACTTGGTTTCGGTCTACGACCGAATAGCCGACTTGGTCAATTCGAAAGCGTCCACCGGATTTCGACATCTGCACGGCTTTGACCGAGTGGCTCCCGATGTCAATACCAACCGATTTACTAGGTCTAGAGAACAGCACGGGTGCTCACTCTCCCCAGTCGGCAAGCCGACCGTGTTAGTACGCGTCTTGTCTTCCGTGGAACCATCCAACCCGCTCCTTCCGCTGGTAGGAATTCTTGTTGCGATTTTTCCACCATACTTAGAGTATCAAAATTAAGACATTCTGTCAACACTTATCTTGGGTCATTTTCATTCGTGACGTGTCCCGGCCCTGCCCTCCGCTGATATCCCTTCGTTGTGTCAGGGTGCTTTCGGGTGTGTTATAATCTTTTTATCATTTTTCACATTTCGGTATCCGTGCCACGTCGGCTTGGTATTCAGTTGACTATAGCCTTCCGGCACACGCGTCATCCGGTTCCATGGTTAGTCATTCTGCAATATCATAGCTCCATGAGTATAGTAAAGGAGAAGGCGGAAGGAAAACCTTCCGCCTGAATGACTCCCCGCGTCGTGCCGTCAGGAGAGAAACTTTTGAACCCTTCCACAAGGGGGGTGCCCTCACGGTAGCCACCTGACTTCCACTCGATGATGGCTTGTCATGGACTACTCAAATTTCGGGCTCCCGGTTCGAAAATTTAGGATCAAAATTTTCTCGCCACACTCGAACACAGCAGGGAAAGCCCTTAGGCTCGCTTTAGTCTACCAAAACCCGGGCAGGCCGTCAAGGACTAAGAATACTGTTTCTATGCATAATACTGAGTCTTTGGCGCCTGCGAGCCGAGGGCGGCCTTTAATGGTCCCACTTTTTTATGTGTTCGTGTAGAGTTTTGCGGCTGATTCCCAGGATTTTTGCGGCTCTGGTCTTGTTGCCCAGGCACCGAGATAGTACGTTCATCATGTAAGCTTTCTGAACTTCTTCCAATGTTGCCCCGGCGGGTATGGACATAGTTTCCTGGGGGCCGGCGAGTGGATGACTTCCAGGGCCATTCGGCTTGGAAAACTCGAGCCCGGCGGTTGTTTCGGGTTTTCCATCCGGTACTCTGTCGTTGGGGGCCGTTTCGGCGGTTCGTTCCAGCAGAAAGTTTACGATTCGGGCCGGTATATGCTGCGGTTGCAGAATGCCTCGCTCGGCCATCAGTGCGGCCTGGTAAATCGTGTTCTTGAGTTCGCGGACATTGCCGGGCCACGGATACTTCTTGAATGTTTCGAGAGCTGCATCCGAAATGCCATCCAGATTGAAGTCGAATTTCTCATTGACGTCCACGAGCAAGGCCCGGACGAGCATTGGGATGTCTTCCACGCGCTCTGAGAGCGACGGCACGGGAATGCGGACCACTTGCAGGCGATGCAGCAGGTCTTCGCGAAATCCGCTTTGAATCAGGGCTTGTTGCTGACATACGTTTGTGGCGGCGATGATCCGCACGTCGGCCGCCTGGTCTATTTCGCCTCCGACCGGTCGAAACAGGCCGTCCTCGAGTACACGCAGCAAGGCGACCTGGACACTATCGCGCATCGTGGCGACTTCGTCGAGGAACAGGGTGCCGCCGTAGGCTTCGGAAAACCGGCCTACCTTATCGCTGTCGGCCCCCGTAAATGCGCCTTTTACATGCCCGAAGAGTTCACTTGCCACCAATTCAGCCGAGAGCACACCGGTGTTGACGGCGACGAAAGGCTTATCTTTGCGGGCGCTACGTTCGTGGATTTCGAGGGCCACCAATTCTTTACCTGATCCAGTTTCCCCTACGATGAGCACAGGCATATCTACCGTACTCGCCTTCAGAATCAGGCGATACAGTCGGCGCATGGAGGGGGTGCCCCCCATCAGCCGACCCAGTCGGTTCACGCGGGTCCATTCATGCATGGCAATGGGTCGCCTCAGTTGACGGAGAGCGTCAAGTTAGAGTCCGTTCAGGCTAACATCTAACCAGGGGCGATTCAAGCCCGACGCAGGGAGTTGCGCCTGTGCAAAAAACGAATAGTGCTCTTTTGCGGAGGGAATTGGTGAAGCGTATGGAATCAAGTCATGCTGCGGAAGCTATCCACTCCTCGGGGAGCAGGGGCAGACCTCGGTCGGGAGGTCCGGCCGCTTCGGCGACTGCTTTCTGGGTTTCTTCGCTGAGCGAGAGGAAATAGTCGAGGAAGAACCAGTAACCCCGCACGTGGTGGGTAGACTGGTCCGGCGACATGGTATAGTCGTAGCGGGGGTCCCACGACCAATAGCCCCAATGGGTATTCGGATCATCGCCGTAGGGGCCGCCGTCGTTGGGTACGGCTTGCTGACCGATGGAATATCGCAAGGCCTTTACGGCCGATACCAGGTATTTGATATCCTGCGTCTCCATGTGAACCAACAGGAGCGAGATGGCAATGTTCGGGACGTCCCCTGGACCGACGTACTCGGTGACGGTGACGCCCCAGCGGTCAATACTAAGGGGCCATGCGCCGTTAGGGTACTGCTTTTCCACGTGCCAGTCCGCAAAGTGGAGGGCGGCTTTCAGTAGACGATTTCGTCCGGTCCGCCAGTGCGTACGCATCAAGGCGCGCAGTTCGTCGGCGGCGATGTCGCTGCTGTAGTAGGAATCATTGATCAGGTAGAAACACCCATCACCGGCCTGCAGGCCGATGCCGTAATCCACCCACGCCATGGCCCGTTCGATCCAGTCGCTGTTCGTCGTACTCTCGCCGAGCGCCATCAACGACTCGGCCGCGCGACCGAAAGATTGCCAGCCGGTATCGAGCCAGGTCTCGTGAAAATCGTTGTACTTCGGGGCGAAGCGATGATTTTGAGATTGAAGGAGAAACTTGCCGCTACGGACGGCCCGAGCCAGGAACTCTTCGTTGGCGGTACGCTCGAGTAGGGCGAGATTCGCGATAATGTAGTCGGCCGTATACTTGGTCCACAATTGCTCTCGTTTGATGTTATCGCGAACGCCGCCGAGGACCAGGCTCATGGGATGGTCCTCGACCATGTTCAGGTTCATCCAGTCGGAGCATCGCCGGGCGAGGTCCAGGA
>JACQVH010000057.1 GCA_016209895.1 Candidatus Hydrogenedentota bacterium
CAACGCGGACTCAGTAATATCGCCGCGACCCTCCTGAACCTGCTCGGCTTCGAAAAACCGGCCGACTACGTCGTGTCGCTAATCGTCATCCATTAGCAAATCTTGTGGCGCCAGCCTTCAGAAAAGTTCCTCGTGTCCTTCTCGCACTTGCGGTAGTGCCGCGGTCTGGTTCTGCGTGAGTTGCCAGGCGCGGGCAACGAGGAGGGTGCCCAGCAGCAACGCGGCGGCGCCGAGCCACTGCGGCAAGAGCAGGGCTTCATCGGACCACAGCGTGAGCGCGATCGCGTAGGTCATCACCGGATTGAGCAAGTTGATGGTGCTCGACAGCGCGGAGCCGAGGCGCTTTTGCGAATAGTGAAAGCATGGATGTGCAATCGCGATTGGAATCACTCCCGATGTCGCGACAACCGTCGTAGCCCAACTCCCGGCCTCGAGAATGCTCGCCGGCGTGCCATACACGGCCGACATACCCCCAAGCCCGAGCGTCGTGAAAACGGACATCACCGCGAACACCGGCACAGGGTGCGCGTGCGTCACCAAGTGTTTGGCCCAGACGGTGTAGGCCGCCCAAAGCAAAGATGTGATCAGCAATAGTACCGCCGCCGAATCGAGCTTCGGAACCATCGAGGCGCGGTCGCGCACCAGTACCGCCGTCAAGCCGACGACACTGATTACCGTGCCAATTACGTAAAGCGGGCTGCGGATCACGGCCCGTTCTTCACGAAAGAGAAAGTAGCTGAGGACGATGACGAACACCAAGCTGAGCTTACTGATCAGTTGGGCCACGGTCGCGGTGGCGCCGTAACAACCGGCCGTCCACGTGTACTGCATCACGGCGCTCATGAGCCCAATTGCGATCAACGCCGCCGGCCGCTGTATCAAACGCAACAATTCGCGGCGGTGCGCCAGCAGACAATACCAAAGGAGCACGACGGTGGCCGTCAGGTAGCGCAAGAACGCTTGTGTGTACGGGTCGTATTCTTCCTTGAGCATCCGGATGAACACGGGCGCAAGCGCCCATCCCAACGAGGCGATGAAGAGGGCGAAACCCGCGCGAAAAAAGGATGGCTGCATGGAAATTGAAAGTGTCTAAATTGTAGATTCTAAATTGTTAGACTTCGAATCAAAAGCAATGCTGCCGGCTCTTCGGGCGCTATCCCTCGCACGCAGGCTCCGAAACCCTAGACCCGAGTACCGAGACCCGCTCACACCTTGGTCACGTAATCGGCGATCAGGTCTCCGATCTTGGTGGTGCTGAGACCGGCGGCCTGGATGTCGCTCACGGCGAGGCCCTTGAGCTTTCCAGACTGGAGGAACGTTACTCCGGCCCGTTCGACGCACGCTGCCGCTTCGGCTTCGCCGAGATGATCCAGCAGCATCTGCCCCGCGAAGATGCACGCCAGCGGGTTGATCACGTTTTGACCTGTGTACTTCGGCGCGCTGCCGCCGATCGGCTCGAACATGGACACGCCTTCGGGATTGAGATTGCCGCCCGCGGCAATGCCCATGCCACCCTGAATCATCGCGCCAAGATCCGTAATGATGTCGCCGAACATGTTTCCGGTAACGATTACGTCAAACCACTCCGGGTTCTTCACCATCCACATCGTCGTCGCGTCTACATGCGCGTACTCGCGCTTGATGTCCGGGAAATCCTTCGTACCCATCTCGTGAAAGGCCCGTTCCCAGAGGTCATACACGTAGGTCAGCACGTTCGTCTTGCCGCACAGCGTCAAAGTGTTCGTCTTGTTGCGTTTCCGCGCGCACTGGAACGCGTAGCGCAGACACCGGTCTACCTGATGTCGGGTGTAGATCATCTGCTGTACCGCGATCTCATGCGGCGTGCCCTTCTGCACAAAGCCGCCGACGCCGGTATACAACCCGCTCGAGTTCTCGCGCACGACCACGAAATCAATGTGTTCCGGTCCCTTATCTTTTATCGGCGTGTCCACTCCGGGATAGAGCTTGACGGGCCGCAGGTTGATGTACTGATCCAATTCAAATCGGACCCGCAGCAGGATGCCCTTCTCGAGGATGCCCGGCTTTACATCGGGATGCCCGATCGCGCCCAAAAAAATCGCTTCGTGCATCCGCAACTCGTCAATCGCCGATTCCGGCAACACCTCGCCGGTCCGCAAATATCGGTCCCCGCCCCAGTCGTACTCGGTGATGTCGAGCTTGAAACCAAACCGCTGCGCGGCCGCCTGAATTACCTTTGCGCCTTCCCGGAGCACCTCCGGCCCGGTACCATCTCCTGGTATCAACGCGATAGCATATTTCTTAGCCATGCGAGAACACTTCCTTTATCTGGTAACTTTCCTGATTGCCCCGTGAATCGAGGCCGAGAAGAAGCGGAATGATACCATCTTCCACCCCCGCGTTAAAGATACCTGTCACTCGGCGAACCAGCGTGCCTCGGGAATCGGCCCGCCTAAATCTGCTCGTACTCGAGACTCGCAATCCTGCTCGTGATCGAGGTTCGCCCTCGTAATCGGAGAATCGCAACCGAGTTTCGTGCTCTAAATCGAACCTGGCATCCTTTGGAGCGCCACGGCTGGGACGACGCGCCAGAAATCCAAGGCGCCGTCGTCGGGATGGAGGGGGCTCAATTGTGGTTCGGCGACGTCCACCATCCCGTTCAGGTAGTTATAGCTGCGCCGAGCGTACTCTTCGAGGGCTACCGTGAGCGGTATTTGCGACGGCGCAGCGCCCTGCCGGAGGCCGAGGGGAGCGGCGGGATTATGCATTGAGTTATTCTCCTAATTCCTCGCGGTATATTGGTCCCGATACGTTCTCTAGGACCAATAGGACGATTGGGCCCCATGGGGCAATTGATTATCACCGGCGCGTTGAAGCGTGGTGTATACGCGCGTATCATGCTTTGGGCTGAACTTTACAACATCAGAGGAAGGGTGCGCCATGAGGCATCTTTTTTGTCTTATTATGCTCATTCCCGCCGCCGCTATGGCGGCCGAGACCGCGTCTGAACCGGAGCCATTGCCGTCCGGAGTGGCTCCGATTGAACCCGAGCGCGGCGCGTTACCCGAAGGTTTGGGGACCGTCGTCGAGGAGATCGAAAAATACTTCGCGGCGCAACCGGCTGCCGAGGTGCTGCTGGGGGAGGCCTTGACGCTGAACGTAGCACAGTGTGTAGACATGGCGCTCGCGCAGAATCCCAAAGTGGCCGTCGCCGATGCGGACCTGAAGGCTGCGCAAGAACGCGTAGGAGTCGCGCGGTCCGGCCTCTTGCCGCAGGTTAAAGGACGCGTGGCGCGCACACATGTCGAATTCAACGAGAATCTCGGCAATCTCGGCATCATTGGTCTGATATTTCCCGTAGACCAATTTCGCGGCAACGAGGATACGACGACCAGTCAGATGACGGTGACGCAAGTGCTGTTTGCGGGCGGCCGGATTCTGGAAGCCACGAAGGCCAGTCAGTTCCTGGCCAAATCCCAGGCTTGGCAGCGCCAGGCGACCCTCGAGACGATCGAATTCGACACCAAACGCGCGTATTACGATTGTCTCCTGGCCCAGGCTCTCGTACGCGTGGCCGACGAAAGCGTAGTGACCTTTCAGCGGCACGCCTCGGACGCACAGCAGATGCTCGATGTCGGCCTGATCAGCGGCTTCGAACTGTTGCGCGCGCAGACTGAACTCGGTGCGCGCCAGGCGGACGCCGTGGCCGCGAAGAACAAGGAATTGCTCACGCTCACTAATTTGCGCCGATTGCTGGCTTTGCCGCAGCAGACGCCGTTGCGGCTTGAATTCAAGATGGATTGGCTGCCTCTGGGCGAATCGGTCGAGACGTTGACCCAGTACGCCTATGATCATCGCGCCGAACTCCTGGCCCTGAACCAGGCCACCGAAGCGGCCGAGCACGACGTCAAACGCGCCACCGGCCAGTATCTCCCGCAGGTCGCGGCGACCGCGCAATACACGGCGCTGGACGGCGTCAGCAAGTTTCAACCCGAAGGCTGGAGTTTTACGTTGGGCGGCGAATGGGATCTCTACGCGGGCGGACGCCGCAAACACGAAGTCGCCGAGGCGAAGGCACGGCGGAGCAGCCTAGAACACCAACTCGACGACGTGAAGCATCTCGTCGAATTGGACGTGACCCAAGCCTACATTCAGATTCAAGACGCCATGGCAAAAATCCGGAGCGAGAAGGGGACGGTGGAACTAGCCACCGAAGGATTGCGCCTCGCCGAGTTGCGATTCCAGGAAGGCGTCGGCACACAGTCCGAGACGCTCGACGCGGAACTCGCCCTCACCAACGCCGAAAGCAAACTCGTCCTCGCCCTGCATGACTACGCCGTGGCCCACGCCGCCCTGGACCGCGCCATCGGCAAAAGTCGCTCGCGACCCGCCAAAGGCGGCGAAATCGCGGCCGGCGCCCCTGAACCCTAACCACAATTCAACCACGAATCACACGAATTATCTGAATGAACCAACAAATTACAGGATTCGTGTCATTTGGGTGATTCGTGGTTGAAAAGAATTGTTCAGTCGTCGTTCTTCTTGCGTAAAGCGCGCTCGATGGCCGCGATGGTGACCTTGAGTGTCTTCACGCGGGCGTGAAGTTTGTCGTTGCCCTCGATGATAGTCCAGGGCGCGTGGCCGGTGGACGTCTTCTCAATCATATCCGACGCCGCGTAATAGTAGTCGTTCCACTTCTTACGGTTGCGCCAGTCCTCTTCCGTGATTTTCCAGCGCTTATAAGGCAGTTCTTCACGCTGACGGAATCGTCGTAGTTGCTCGGCCCGCGAAATGTGTATCCAAAACTTGCCGATCACCGTCCCAAACGACGCGAGTTCGGTCTCGAATTCGTTAATCTCCTGATAGGCCCGCTGCCATTCGACCGGCGTCGCAAATCCCTCGACGCGCTCGACCAAGAGCCGCCCGTACCAACTGCGATCGAAAATAGTGATGTGCCCGGCCTTGGGTACGTTTCTCCAAAATCGCCAAAGATAATGGTGGGTCTTCTCTTCGCCGGTCGGAGCGGAAATCGAAACCACCTCGTATCCGCGCGGGTCGAGCTGCCGGGTCAGGCGGCGGATGTTGCCGCCTTTTCCGGCGGCGTCCCAACCTTCGTACAGGAGCATCACGGGTATGCGCGCTACATAAATCAGGTGTTCGAGTCGCCGCAGATCGTCCTGCAACTCCGGTAACAGACGATCGTAGTCCTTTCGCGCGAGTTTCTGGTTGAGGTCCACTTTATCAAATGGGCTGGCGCGCCGCGCTACACGTTTGGGCGCCGGCAGCTTGTCTGGCTTACGCGCAAGGGCCGCTTCGAGCGCCGACACGACCGTTTCCCCAATCTTCACTTGTGCCCAGTGTTTGTCGTGCGACGGCGCCACCGTCCACGGAGCGTGCGCGGTCGAAGTGCGTGTAAGCATGTCTTCCGCGGCTTCATAATACTTCTTGTAACGCCGATGCTGACGCTTGTCTTCTTTGCCCACCTTCCACGCAAACGCGGGGTCTTTGGCCAAGGCCTTGAATCGCTTCGCCTGCTCAGACTTCGTGATGTGCAGCCAGAACTTGAGGATGACGGCGCCGTCGTCGGCTAACTGACGTTCGAACACCTGAAGACGTTCGTACGCCCCTTGCCACTGTTTCTTCGGGACTAATTTCTCGACTCGGTCTTCGAGGATCTGGTGGTACCAACTCCGGTCGTAGATGTGAATCATGCCGTTCGCAGGCAACGTCAGCCAGAAGCGTCGCATGGGGGGGCGTAGCCGTTCTTCCGCGCTCGGCAGCTTCACCAACTGAACCCGATAGCCGCGCGGGTCGAGCGGCTGAAGTAGGCGTCCGATGGCGGTGCCTTTACCTGACGCCTCCCAACCTTCGAAGATAATGATGACTGGAATACCGGCTTTGCGGATTTCTTGCTGGAGGACCGTCAGCCGCAGGTCGAGTTTCTCATGGATTCGACGGTACTCGTCCTCGTCAAGTTTGATGTCGGGATCGATGGTTTCTAACATTGTCACCCCCAAGCGTTTGCCAGCCGCAGTCTAACAAAGGCCACCAACTCAAACAACCCCGTTAGTTCCGAGTTCCGAGTTGATCGGTACTCGCTACTCGGAACCAGATTCGTTTTCAATCTTTCGCGGTGCTGTGGTACGATCTCGCCGTGTTGGGCTTTAGCCGCGAGAAAACGCCCCGGATTGTGCTGGGGCTGAAAGCGGACCGGGTCGGTATGGCCTTCGGCGGGCTGAGCGCCGTCATCGTGATGACGCTCAGCTTCTACCAGGGCGCCGACCCATTCGTGGTGGTGACGCGCGTCCTGCTCGGTTTCCTGGTGGCGTACGCCGCTACCGCGTTTTTCACGCTGATTCTGGTACGCACCACGGCGTGGGAATTGGCCCGGGCGCGGCGTGAACGCATGCGGCAAAGCCAGCAATCTTCGGGACCGTCCACCCGAGGATCCGAACCAAAATCATGAATTCAGATTGGTCCTATTCGTCTTATAGGTCGTATTCCTGCAAGAGGGAGTGATGCAATGATGCGGGTGATATGCAGTGGGTTTGTAACGCTGGGTCTCGTGTTTGCCGCGTCGGCGTCGGCGCAGGCGCCCGACCTCGCGACGCTCGACCTCGTGTTGAGATCGGTGCCCGACGGTCCCGTGGCCCGTGTCCGCGAAGCCAGCATTCCGCCGGCGGATTTCATCGGCCTCTACAAAGAGCAAGTGGCGCTGGCCTCTCGTTCCAAGAAAACCATTCCCGACGCGGACCGCATACAGATCGCTTTGCGCTGCTTGGGCATGCTGATCGAAAACGAGATTCTCTTTCAGGAAGCGCAGAAGCGGAAGTTGAGCGTTACCGAACAGGAGCTGCAGGAAGGTTGGCGGAGAGAGGTTTCGTTTATGCAGCAACGACTCGGCCAGGGCAAACCGAAGCCGCCCACCGAAGCAGAAATCCTACAGCATGCCGGCGCCACCAAAGAACAGGCGCTGAAAGAACTGGGGCGGTCATTGGTGATCGAGAAAGCGCGGCAAGCCATCATTAATGAAAAAGGCGTCAAAGTAACCGATGAAGACGTTGCGCGCTACTATGCGGAGATGAAGGATAAGGTCAAGCGCCCGGCGCAATTGCATCTGAAACAAATCTACCTGAAAGCGCTCAGGACCAACGACCCGGAACCGAAGCGGCAACTCGCCAGAAAGAAGGCCGAGGACGCGCTCAAGAGAATCCGTTCGGGGCAGAGTTTCGAATCGGTGGCGAAGAATGTCTCCGAGGGTTTGGGCAAAGAGCAGGGCGGCGACCTCGGAATGATGGTCGTGCAGGACTTGCCGCCGTTCCTGGTCGAGAAAACCCACCACATGAAACCTGGTGACGTCAGTGATGTCATTGAGAGCGACTATGGCTTTCACGTGATCCAATTGGTTGAATCGGTGGCGGCACAGGACGTTTCCCTGGCTGAGGCCAAACCGCGTTTGAAACAGCAATTGATTCTCGAAAAAGGCAGCAAAGCCGTCAGAGAATTCTGCAAGACCGTGGCTGATACGCCGGACGCCGTCCAAGTCTTTCTCGATATTGATAAGCAAGCGGCGTTACATCCGGGCCTGCTCGAGGAACTGGGCGCCCGCTAGTGTACGTTACGTCTGCGTTGGTTTTGGCGGTCCTCGTTGGCGGCAATGCGGGAGGCGAATACGGCTGGCCCTTGGATTTGCCGCGCCTGATTACCTCCAGCTTCGCGGAATATCGCCCCGGCCGGTTGCATACCGGCATTGACCTCCGCACCGGCGACATCGGAAAAGACGTCCGCTCGCCGGCCGACGGCGATGTCTCGCGAGTGCGATGTTCACCCTGGGGATACGGAAAGGCCGTCTATCTTCAACTTGATGACGGACATACCGTCGTCTTTGGCCACCTCAGTGATTTCGAACCGGGTCTTCGCGATTTCGTCCGGCAATCGCAGCATGCGCAGCAGAACTACACGGTAGACTTGAATCCGGAACCGGGCCAGTTCCGCTTCAAACGCGGTCAGCGTGTGGCGAAAAGCGGCCAGACCGGCGTCGGAGTTCCGCATCTACATTACGAAATTCGCGACGCCTTGGGACGTCCAATCAATCCACGACTTCTCGGCATCACGTGGCCGGATACGACGCGCCCACTCGTTCGCAAAGCGGCGATTATTCCGGCCGGACCCGGCTCGCGCGTGAACGGAGATATCCTCCCCATCGTACTCACGCCCACCGCTATTGGCAACGGACAATTCGCCTGTCCACCCGTGAAGGTATCGGGTTGGGTCGCGATTGGCGCGGACGTAATTGACCCCGCGAACGGTAACGGCAACATCCTGGGAGTGCACACGCTCAGCACGTGGCAGAGTGACAAGGAGGTTTTCCGTTTGGTGAATGACGTGCTTTCCTACGATCGTCTCGACGATGGTATCGTCGCATTCCATCCATTCTTGTTAGACCGGGGCCACTTCCTACTGCAATGGCGTTGGCCCGGTAACCGGTGCGAAAGCTTCCAAACTGACACTGGCAACGGCTGGGTGGATATCGGGCGCGATTCATCGCCGTTGCGACTCGTGGCGCAGGATTTTCTTGGTAACACCGCGACCGTAACCATACCGATCGAGGCGGATTTACCGGGGCCACCGCCGAGTCCAGCGCAGCCGACGGCGCGTTCGGGACAGGTTCAACTTGAATGCTACGGCGATTGGCTCGCGCTGACGGCCAAGTTTGACGGAAGCGAATCGCAGTTTCCCAACCTCTCCACGGATGGGCCTCTTCCGCTGGAAGGAGGCGAGTTCTTGCGCGTGAATGACTCGACGTTCCGCGCCGGATATTTGCCCGCTTCGGACGTCGCGGAATTCACGTTGCGCGTCGTCCACGACCGCCTAAAGCCGTTCGCGCAGATGGTGACCGTATGTCGTCGTGGCGGACCGGAACGGACGATCCCACTGGGTCCGGTTACCGCCCACGTTCAGCCCGAATCGCCTTACGGAGTTCTCTTTCTCTGGGAGGGACCGGTTCCCGTGGACGTTCTCACTCCGGTCCGAGCATTGGGGTCGGTGTACTCCATTTCCCCGGCGGACAGTCCGATTGACCAGCCCGTCGAACTTACCTTTCCGTTCCCCGCGGGTGCAACTCGGGCCGAACGTGTGGACATCTATCGTCATACGGTGTCTGGCTGGGCCAGAGTCGAAACCACCCGTACTGCGCAACGCCTGACCATCTCGACCCGGCGTCTGGGCTCGTTTATGGCCATGGAAGACGACAAGGCCCCGATTTTCTCCGATATCCATCCTTCCGAATCGCACGTATCGGTTTTGCGGCCTCGGGTTTCCGCTACTGTGACCGACGCCGGCAGCGGCATTACCGACATTACGGCAACCGCGAACAACCGGTGGCTGTTGATGGAATACGACCCCGAGCGGAATCTGGTCGAATGGGCCCGCGACGAAGACCTACCCCGCGGCCCGGTGAAGCTTGTCTTCCGTGTCACCGATTCCGCCGGCAACGCGACCGTCGAGTCCCGCCAAGTTCAAGTCGGCGAGCCAAAACCCAGCAAAGGCCCAAAGACCGGACACAAGTAAGCCGGAATCCCCAGATTCACCCACCATTGACACCATCCTTCTTCTCCGCTATGCTGGAGTTTCCACGCTGGAGTTGGGCTCCTTCGTGGAATCAATGGGTGAAGCCGTCTGTTACTTGGAGCAGTTTCAAGAAACGGAGGAATGGACTATGCATTACCGAACATCTCTGCTTATCATTCTCATTGCTTTAGGACTTACGTTGTGCTTCCTTCTGCCTTGGTCGGTCTCCTTGGCCGCCGTAGACATCGGCGCGGCCATGCCCGACTTCAAATTGAAGGATTGTGACGGCAAGGAACATACCTTATCCGGGTACAAGGGGAAGATCGTGGTACTGGACTTCTGCTCGCAAGGATGTCCCTGGTCGCGGGGCGCCGACCCGCATTTGGCAGCACTTTCCAAGGAATATGGCGCCAAAGGTGTGGTATTCCTAGGCGTGGATTCGCATTCTGAAACGACCCCGGAGGAAATCAAGGCGTACGCCGCGAAGACCGGCATTCCACACCCTATACTTAAAGACACCGGCAATAGCTACGCGGACGCCGTAGGCGCCGAACGAACCCCGGAAATCTACATTGCGGATAAGGAAGGGAAGCTAGTCTATCACGGCGCCTTTGACAACCGCAAGAACCCGGATAAGGCCGGAGATATTAATTACGTTAAGAAGGCCCTCGATAGCGTTCTGGGAGGCCAGTCGGTCGAGACCGCTAAGGTAAACGCTTGGGGCTGCACTATTAAGAGGGCCAAAGGCGCCTGATCATTCTCGGTCTCCTTCCAGTTACATGTCATCACGTCCACAAGTGCTGCCGAAGCGATGGCGCGCATTCCCCCCGCACGCCATCGCTTTCGTAGCCGCCGTGACGCTGTGTGTGGCAGCCATCGAATGCAGCCCGGCAGAGGACGCCCAACTTCCCACGTCGAAAGATTTATCGGCCGGTCCCGAATCTGTAATCCGCGATCCGCAATCAGTCACGACTCTACCCGACTCTCCGGCCACGGATAAATCCACCAATCGGCGATCCGCTCCGCCTGCGGCGGACCACAACCCGCAATCGGTCGCGCCTTCTATCAAGACCATTGACGCCAAAGAACTCGCCGAACTCATAAAGGCCGCGAAGGGCAAGGTCGTCGTAGTCAATTTCTGGGATACATGGTGTCCACCGTGCGTCCATGAG
>JACQVH010000070.1 GCA_016209895.1 Candidatus Hydrogenedentota bacterium
AAGACCCGCGCGTGGTCGTGTTGGAACGCACCAATATCCGTTATCTCACTCCCGAACAGCTTCCAGAGAAACCGGAATTCTTCACGGCGGACTGCTCGTTTATTTCGTTGCGTCTGGTGCTCCCGGTGCTGCGCACGTTGTTAGTCGAAAAATCCGCCGGGGTGGTGCTTATCAAGCCACAGTTCGAAGCGGGCCGCGAGCAGGTAGGAAAGGGCGGAGTCGTTCGCGACGCTACCGTTCATAAGCGTGTGGTGGCGGAAATCATCGAAACCGCGGCCGGCTTGGGCTTTCGCGAATCAAATGTAATGCCGAGTCCACTTCTTGGACCGGCCGGCAACCGGGAATTCCTGGCATACTTGCGCCGTCCATGACATGTTGGAAATCCTACGCATTCAGAATTACGCCCTGATTGACGAAATCGAGATCGAGTTCCAATCCGGGCTGAATGTGCTCACCGGGGAAACCGGCGCGGGGAAATCCATTTTGGTGGATGCGCTGAACCTGGTGCTCGGGGCGCGGGCCGCGAGCGAGACGGTGCGCGACGGCGCGGACCGTGCGCGCGTTGAGGCCGTGTTCCGGTTGCCTCGGAACTCGCGGCGGTTGACGGGGCTGTTGAAAGAATCGGGCATCGAACCTGAGGATGACGCGTTGATTGTGTCCCGTACGGTCACGTCGGACGGGCGAAGCCGGGCGCTGGTGTGCGGCCAACTCACGCCGCTATCGCTATTAGCACGGGTCGGCGACGAACTCGTGGACTTGCACGGGCAGCACGAGCACCAATCCTTGCTGCGACCCGAACGACAACTCGATCTGCTGGATGGATTCGCGCACTGCGCGGAACTGGCGGCGGACGTACTGCGAATCGTGCTTCAATTGCGCGAGACCGAGAAATCTATTGCCGAGTTGGAAACCTTCGATCGGGAGCGGGAACGCCGCATTGAGTTTTCGAGGCACGAGGTCAACGAGATTGAGGCCGCCCATTTACAACCAGGGGAGGAGGAGGAACTTAGGTCGCGCCGCACGCTGATAACCAATGCCGAGAGAATCGTCGCGCTGACTTCGTCGGCTTACGCGGCGCTATACGAAGGTGAAGGGGCGGCCGTTGACCGGATCGCCGTTGCACTTAAAGCGCTCGATGAATTGGCGGCCATAGACGAGCGATTCCGGCCCTTCGGGCAGCCGCTTGCGGCGTTTCAGGCTGGTCTCGAGGAAGTCGCGACCGACGTACGCAGATATACCGAGCGGGCGGAATTCGATCCGGTCGAACTGGACCGAATCAACGAGCGATTATCATTGATCGGGAATCTGCGGCGGAAGTACGGTGCGGATATCGAAGCGATACTGGCGTATCGCCAGAAAGCACACTCCGAGATTGAAACCTTTGAACAGCGGGACGTGCGCCTGGAGGAGTTAAAGCGTCGGCGTGGCGCCGAGCTCAGCGATGCCCTGGAGAAGGCCCGCGTGCTCTCCGAGAAGCGCAAAGCGTCCGCGCGCAAGCTGGACCGACAGATTACCTTGGCGCTCCAGGAACTCGGGATGAAGGGCGGTCGGTTCGAAATGCATTTTGAAACGACCCAACTCTCTTCGGACGGGAACGACCGGGTCGAGTTTCTCCTGACGGCGAATCCGGGCGAGAAGCCGAAAGCGTTGCGTCAGGTGGCTTCGGGCGGCGAGGTCTCGCGCATCATGTTGGCGCTCAAGGCGGTGTTTGCGGAGGCGGACAGAATCCCCACGCTCATCTTTGACGAGATTGACGCCGGCGTCGGCGGAACCGTGGCTACAAAAGTGGCCGACAAACTCCGGGAACTCGCCCGGTCGCACCAGACCATCTGCATCACCCATATCCCGCAGATCGCGGCCGCGGCGCAAACGCATTACCGGGTCTCCAAGACCACCGGGAAAGGCCGAACCTTGACCAAAGTGTCGCGTGTGGATGCCGAGGAGCGCGTCGAGGAACTAGCGCGTTTGCTAGACGGCTCCGGATCACAAGTTAGCCTCGAACACGCGCGGGCGCTACTGGCAACTTCCGTCGAGGCGCACAGGAAATAGGAACTGCCACGTTTGTTGCCTTTGTAACCGCAACTGGCGCAGAATACCTCACCTATGGAAGGGGAAGAAGAGAACAGGTTGTATTTCGGGGACAACCTCGACATCCTGCAACGTTACATCGCCAGTGAGTCGGTGGACCTTGTCTATCTGGACCCGCCTTTCAATTCCGACGCGACTTACAATGTCTTGTTCCGGGAACACAACGGGACCGATGCCGCGGCACAAATAAGAGTGTTCGAAGACACCTGGCATTGGGACTTGAGCGCGGCACGGGCCTATCAAGAGACCGTCGAAGCGGGAGGGAAGGTATCAGAAGCGCTGCAGGCTTTTCGCAAACTGGTAGGCGACTCGGACATGCTCGCCTACGTCTCCATGATGGCACCGCGACTCAAGGAGCTTCACCGTGTGCTCAAGCCGACGGGTTCCATCTACCTCCATTGCGATCCGACTGCGAGTCATTACCTCAAACTACTGATGGACGCCGTTTTTGTGGGCGGTTTTCAGAGTGAGGTCATTTGGAGCTACAGAAGGTGGCCGACCAAGACAAAGAACTACCAACACATGCATGACATTCTTCTTTACTATGTCAAAGGAAGACCGCCGGTATTCAATGTCCTTTATGAACCGGCGTCTGAATCTTTTCTCCACAGATTCAAGGGTAAGGCAAACATTCTTGACAAAGGAGCAACCAAAAAGAGACCGAGCGAGAAAGATACTCCCGGCCTCCCGATGCGTGATGTATGGGAGATATCCATAATCGCAGGCTCTTCGAAAGAGCGTCTCGGCTATCCCACTCAAAAACCGTTGGCCCTACTGGAGCGAGTGATCGAAGTGAGCAGCAACCGGGACCAAGTGGTACTTGATCCGTTTTGTGGATGCGGTACGACTATTGATGCGGCGCAGAAGCTGGGACGGGGGTGGATAGGCATTGACATCACACATCTGGCCATTAACTTGCTTCGTCACAGGCTATGCGATGCATATGGCGAAGGGATCTACAAGACCTTCACCGTCATTGGTGAGCCCACCACCGTATCCGATGCGCGTGTGCTTGCCGAACGAGACCGGTACCAGTTCCAGTGGTGGGCCCTTGGACTTGTCGGCGCGCGGCCGGCGGAAACTAAGAAGGGGGCCGACAAAGGCATTGACGGGCGCCTCTATTTCCATGACGATCCTGGTTCGCAGAAGACCAAACAGATCGTTTTCTCGGTCAAAGCCGGAAAACCCAGCGTGGCTCATGTCCGTGATTTGCGCGGCGTGGTGGAGCGGGAGCAAGCAGAGATGGGCGTAATGATTTCCATGCTTAGCCCGACCAAAGACATGCGCACAGAGGCTGCCAACGCGGGATTCTATGAATCGAGCTGGGGCAAACATCCGAGAATTCAGCTTCTCACGATTTCCGATCTTCTCGCCGGCAAGCATATTGACATGCCACCCGCCACCGGGGCCAACGTAACGTTCAAGAAGGGCCGTAAGAATTCCCCGGATTCTCCCCTGCAGATGCGTCTTCGCGAGACCGAAGAAGGCTATGGAGCAGATTCCGAGTTAAATCTATACCGGTAACCATGGACTGCACGAATCGCCCCGCGCCACCAAAGTCGCCACCAAAACCACCCACCAAGACCGACGACAA
Source organism: Candidatus Hydrogenedentota bacterium (assembly GCA_016209895.1). GTDB lineage: Bacteria > Hydrogenedentota > Hydrogenedentia > Hydrogenedentales > SLHB01 > JACQVH01. Next base: position 3,683 of record JACQVH010000070.1, read on the forward strand.
GGACAGCAAGGACCGAAAGGACGCGCGCTCCGGATGCTGATCTCGGCCCTAGATTCGACCAGTCAGTGATTCATTGGGGAATAGGTACGGCAGCATCTTGGGCCAAGCGAGGTCGGCGTAGAAGCGGTGGTCGCCTTCGGCGGCGACGAGATGGCAGTGGCGTTCGGCCTTGGCGGCGCGATAGATCGCCTGGAGTTCGTCAAACGCTTTCTGCACGCCTTCAAAGGGGAAAATTGTGTCTCTCTTGCCGGCCACGACGACCACCGGCCGCGGCGCGAACAATCCCATAACATCCGACATGTCGGCGTAATTGAAGAGCCCGGGGATGTAATTATCCTCGCAATGGTTGATGGACATGATGGAGTCCCGAAAGGTGCAGAACGCGCAAGACGGTACGGCGAGGCGAAGCTCGGGCACCAGCGCGGCGGCGTAGAGGCTGATCGTGCCGCCGCCGGAGTTGCCCATGATGCCGAGTCGCTGGGGGTCAATCTCGGGGCGTGTTTTGAGGTATTCAATGGCGCGCTGTACATCGTAGACGCGCTCTCCGGCGAGGGTGCGTCCCAGCATCAGTGCCTGCATGGCGGCGTCGTGGCAACCGTGCGAGGCGACCTGTTTCTGGAGCCGTTCGCGACGTTCCCCAAACGAGCGCTGTTCGATGCACAATGCGGCGACACCATGGCGGAGGCAACCGATTCCAAAATCGCGGTCGCCGGGAACCTCGATGGGCTTTGTCTCGTCCTCGGCGTCCACGGCAATGGATTTGTGCATGCCGGTGGTGTGCCCTTGGAGACAAATCATCACGGGATACGGAGGATCGCCTTCGGATGGAAGACAGAGATAGGCCGGCACGTCAGCGTAGGGCTCGCTCGTGAAAACGAGTTTCTCGATCCGGCCCAGCGGGTGTGTACGCGTCCAGAGTACTTGCGGATTTAGCGGGACAGGAACGCCCGGGCAGTATCCGAGGAGTTGTTTCAGTTTTCGGCGCAAACGCCGCTGCCACGTCACCACGTGGCCTCCGTGGTAAGCGAGGGCCGGGGAAACTTGGCACATGAGATGCTGATGGTAGATGGACGGAGAAAAGTGAAATTCTTTGGACAAGAGGACGGCCCTCACAACGTACCGGTTGCGATAAAGTACAGGGAAAGTCGGGTTGTGCGCAAGTCGGATGAAGCGCGGGAGGACGCGTGCCCTCCCCTCTATAGCCTGAGAAAGATGTTGTTCTTTTCGAGGTTTCGGACGAATAAGTATGTGATGGTGAAGAATAGCAGTAAGCCGATTAGAACCGGGATCAAGGGGGCGTCTCGAGGGATGAGTACGCCTACCGTTTCGCCCACGACGCCATGGATGAGGTAGGCGGCAAGGGCGTTTCGTCCGAAGGTTCGGAAGAGCCCTACCTGAAGGTTTCTCATGTCGCTGATAACGATGAAACCGGCGTAGATGACCAGTGAAAAGCCAGCGCCGAACACCAGATACGAGACCGAGCCGCTGCGCTGGCACATCGTCCAGAGATCGGTCGGCCGGGACGGAGGGATGAAGGGCGGCTCGACGAGCCAGGCGGTCAGTCCTCCGCTCTGAATTTGTCCCCCCGCGACTTGGCGGACCGTCGTGATACAGGACAGGGCGTAACCGGCCAGCATCACGAGGAAACCCCAGAACAGGAGCGGTTTTAGGGCTTGCCGACCGGGGTGGGCGGTCATGATGTCGTAGGCGAGTGACCCGGCCAAGGTCGGGATGCTCCAGGTGAGAAAGCCGAGCGGCCCGCCGTCGCTGGTATGCACTCTGAAAACCCAATCGTGATAGCCCAGATGGAGAATCACAGTGTGCAGGACGGCGCAGGCGATCATGAAGGTAAGTCGAATGCTTGCGCCTCTCGATATGACCGGAAGAACCCAAAGTCCCGTGACGCCGATATGGACGAGCGCCTGCCAGGGGTGGTCTTTGAAGGCGGCGGCAATGAAGCCGAGCGGGCCTAGGTCTGTCAATTCACGCCAGGATTGGGGATGCAGGTCGAGTCCGTAGACCACGAGACCGAGCAGGATCAGACCGAGGTTGCGCCAGATGGCCTGTCTCCAAGTGGTCCAGGTGTCCTGTTGCTGGAGCCGGCGCAGGAAGGTCAATCGGTAGGCAAACCCGACCGCAAAGAAGAATTGCGGCATGATGGTATCGGCATAGCTGCAGTAGGTGTTGTTGTGCTTGAAGAATTCGTGAATGACCGCGTAACCGCCGATGAAGTTTACGAGAAACATTCCCGCCACAGTATAGCCGCGGAACTGATCGAGAGAGGCGATCCGAGACGCGACCGGCACCTGTGGTTTGGCCGACATGAAAAGCCCCCTATGAAGATAAATTCCAGGGAAGAACCGACAATGAAGGCGCTATTATATTGAAGGGAACCGCGAATTGCACGAATCACGCCGCTGGCGTCAGCCCGAGGGCCAGGCTCAATCTGCCGAGATTACGACCCCTTCCTTGCGGGCAATATCGAGGATGGCCCGGTGGGCATGAATGCCGAATGATGGAAGGATTTTCAAGTATTGTCTGACAGTGGCTTTAACTGACTTCTTAACCATGTCGAGTCACGAAGGTTTGACATCGGCGGGTCGGGGTCGGTACGGTGCGTTTTGAGAATGAGGTCGAGGCTTGATGTCCGTGCAGATGCTATTTGTAATTAGTTCGCCGCGCTCCGGCAGCACCATGCTCGAGCAGATTCTGGAATCGCACTCGAGCATCCTGGGCGGGCCGGAACCGCACCTGCTGACGCCGCTGGCGCATCTGGGATTTTGGGCGAAAGTGGACCGCGCTCCTTACGATCCTGAGGCTGCGGCGGACGCATTACGACGGTTCGTCGAGGAATTGCCGGGAAAGGAGGGTGATTATTGGGCGGCGTGCCGGGCTTACAGTGACGTGCTGTATGGTCAGTATCTCGCCGGGAGCGGGAAGTCCATTTGCCTGGACAAAACTCCGGCGTATGCCTTGGTCTTGCCGTTCCTAGCGAAGGTTTTCCCCGACGCCAAGTACGTGGTCCTGGCGCGGCATCCCATTGCGACCTTTTCATCTTACGCGAATTCGTTCTTTGACGGCGACTATCAGGCCGCGCACCGATACAATCCGCTGTTGAACCGGTACGTGCCGGCCATCGCGTCGTTTTTGCGGCGAGGCAGTCCACCCGGCTTTCACATCCGTTACGAGGATTTGGTGTTGGAGCCGGAGTTGTGGCTCGAACGGATTTATGCGTACATCGGCGTGCCATTCGAGCGGGAGACCATTGACTACGGGCGCAGCCGAGAGAATGCGCCGAAAAAAAGGGGGCTGGGCGACCCGATTGGGGTGAGGCAGTACACGCGGCCCTCGACGCAATCCTTGCACAAGTGGGTTCTGGAGCTTTCTGCGGACTCGGCCAAGCGAAGTTTCATGGAAGAAATCATCGGAAGCCTGGACCCGGGCGATCTGCAAACGCTGGGATACCCCACCGAGGAGGTCTGGAAGCCGCTGGCGAATGCGCCATCAGACGTGACTCCGCAGACGACACGTCTTACGCAGTATCGTTTGCAACGCAAGATAATCGTTGGTGTGCGCGCTGTAGCTCAAAGGCAGCGCATCCTCCGACGGAGCCTGGAAAGCGTCCGCGCCATCTGCGCGACGTTGATGAACGAATAGCTGGAGCTCGCGGGGGGAAAATATAGAAAACGCGAAGACTGGTTCTAAGTTCCGTTACTGGTTTGACTTAGGCGGTTTTCGTATGTTATTGTGAATTCCCGCGATAAAGACGTATCGCCTATTGTCTAAGCTTCGGCTTCCCGCGGGAGGTTGCAAGCTTTCTTATTTCAGGTTTGACATGACCAAGATGAAGGTGGGCCTGGTCGGCTGCGGCAATATCGGCGCCGACCTCTGCATTGCGCTCCAAAAGGACGATATCCCGGCGGAGATTGTTGCGCTGACCGACATTGAGAATGCGAATGCCGAGCGGCTACAACGGTCTTTTCGTTTGAACGCACGGATTTGCAGTCTCGAGGCAAACGTTGCGGCCGTGGATTTCGTTGTCGAGTGCGCCGATCCCGAGGTAGTCGCGTCAGTCATCGAGGCGGCCATCAAGCATGGCCGGGACTGCCTGATTATGAGCGTGGGCGGTTTGATGGCCGATCCGGAACTTATGGAACGCGCCCAATCGCATCGTGTCCACATTCGCGTGCCGTCGGGCGCCTTGTGTGGGTTGGATGGCGTACGCGCGGCGAAGGAAGGCGGATTGCACGGCGTAACGCTGACGACTCGCAAGCCGCCCAAGGGCCTGGTCGGCGCGCCCTATTTGGTAGAGAACCAGATTGACGTCGAGCGTCTGGAATTGGCGAAGGTGGTTTTTGAAGGGACCGCGTTGGAAGCGGTGAAGGCGTTCCCGAAGAATGTCAACGTGGCCGCCGCGCTCAGCTTGGCTGGAATCGGGCCGCGGGATACCAAAGTCCGTGTCATTGCGGACCCGCAGGCGACGCTTAACAGTCACGAGATTGTGGCCGAAGGTGCGTTCGGAAAGTTGACGACGATTACCGAGAACTTGCCGTCGCCACGAAATGTCAAGTCCAGCTATCTGGCGTCGCTTTCGGCGCGCGCCGAACTGAGAGCCGCGGCGCAGGCGTTTGTGAACCGAAATTAGTCATCGGACAGATTAGAGCGGGTGTTCCCCGAAAGAGGTGGAGAGAAGAGTATGTACGCAGTAGTAACGACCGGAGGCAAGCAGGTGAAAGTGGCGCCGGGTGACGTGGTCCGGGTAGAGAAGATCGAGGCCCCGGTCGGTGATACCGTGGAACTGACGCAGGTGGCGCTGGTGGCCAAGGACGACGGGGTGGTGGTCGATCCGGGTGCATTGGGCGCGGCCAAAGTAACGTGCGACGTTGTTAGCCAAGGCCGCGGACGGAAGATTCGCATCTTCAAGAAGAAGCGGCGCAAGACCTACGCGCGGACCCGAGGCCACCGGCAGGCTTTCACCGAACTGAAGATTCGAGAGATTGTGATCTAGGAGAAAAGACATGGCGCATAAGAAGGCAGGAGGAAGTTCGCGCAACGGCCGCGACAGCGCAGCGCAGCGACTGGGTTTGAAGAAATTCGGCGGACAGTTCGTGCGCGCGGGCGGCATCGTGGTGCGGCAACGCGGCACTCAATTCTCCCCGGGCAGGAATGTCGGCCGGGGCAAAGACGATACCTTGTTTGCGCTTGCGGACGGCGTGGTGCAGTTTCGCTTCGTGGGCAAGGGCCGGCAGTGCGTAGACATCGTTCCCGCCGGGGCATGATGAGGTAGTTTCACGCCGTGCACCCGCCATGTTTGTTGATCGCACACGAATCCGCGTTACCGGTGGATCGGGGGGCAACGGATGTTGCAGCTTCCGCCGGGAGAAGTACGTACCGCGCGGCGGACCCGACGGTGGCGATGGCGGCAAGGGTGGGGACGTTTATTTCGTAGCAGACGCACGCTGCAGTTCGCTGGCCGACCTTCATTATCACTCGCATTGGAAGGGAGAGGCGGGGGGCCACGGTACTGGGAGTGACTGCCATGGCAAGAACGGCAAAGACGTACAAATTTCGGTGCCTCCGGGTACGGTGTTGCGGTGCTACTCCGATCATTCCCTCGTAGTGGAATTGCTCGAGCCGGCTCAACGGCTGCTTGTCGCGCGTGGCGGGCAGGGGGGTAAGGGCAACGCGCGGTTCGCGAATTCCACCAATCGAGCACCGCGTTTTGCGGAACTCGGCGAGCCAGGCGAAGACGCCGAGTATCTCCTGGAGTTGAAACTTATCGCGGAAGTCGGAATTGTCGGATTGCCAAATGCCGGCAAATCCACGTTCCTGGCCGCGGCTACCGCCGCCAAACCGAAGATCGCCGACTATCCGTTTACCACGCTGTATCCCAATCTGGGCGTCGCGCACCTCAGCCGATACCGCACTTTGATCTTGGCGGATATTCCGGGAATTATCGAGGGGGCCGCGGAAGGCAAGGGATTGGGACACGATTTTCTGCGGCACATCGAGCGAACCAAGGTCCTGCTCTTCATTATTGACCTTGGCGACCAGGATCCGACACTTTCGCGGCATATTCTTGAATCCGAGCTGGCGCGGTATAGTCCCGTACTCGTGGATCGTCCACGAGTATTTGCCCTGAATAAAGCGGACATTCCGGAAAATCGTGAACGCTTCCAGCGAACCGTTGCGGAATTCCCAAACGCGCTCTGCATCTCGGCGGCCACTGGAAATGGCGTGCAGGATGTGTTGGAACGCTTGTGGGAGATGGTCGAGTCGGCTCGACAGTCGGAGATGATCGGTGCACCGGCCCCACCGGCAAAAGAGTACGTGTATGAGGCACCCTTTGTCATCGAGAAGGCGGGCGACGGATTTCGCGTGGCGGGAAAGGCGGTGGTGCGCGCCGTGCGGATGACCAACTTTGACAATGAGGAGGCAATTCGCCACCTGCACCGCAAGTTGACGAAAATGGGATTGTTCCATTCGTTGCGGCGGCTCGGCGCGCAAGACGGACAAACGATCACCATCGGCGACATCGAATTGGTATACCAAGCCGACCAGCCGGGCGACTGAATCTTCACGGAAAGTGTGGCACAATATCTCGGCATGAAGGCACAACGTCCAATAACGATTGTTGTAAAGATTGGGACCTCCCTGCTGGCCGGGCCGGAAGGTTTCGACGGGCGCGTCGTGGAACAAGTGGTGCGGCAAGTTGCGGCGCTCAAGTCGGAGCGCAAGCTGAATGTGTTGATTGTCTCGTCCGGCGCGATTGGGTGCGGGATGGAAGCACTCGCGCTGCGGGAACGGCCGCGGGCGTTGCCGCTCAAGCAAGCGACCGCGGCGGTGGGTCAATCGCGCCTCATGCACTATTACGAGACGTATTTTCGGAAGCACGGCAAAGGGCTGAAGACGGCACAGGTGCTGCTTTCGGCCCATGATCTGGACAACCGGGAGAGTTATCTAAATGTCCGCAACACCTTACAGGTGTTGTTCGATTTAGGTTCCGTGGTTCCAATTGTAAATGAGAACGATTCCGTGGCCACGGAGGAATTGCGGTTCGGCGATAACGACACGCTGGCGGCCAAGGTGGCGGCCAAGATGAATGCCGACGTGCTGGTGATTTTGAGCGACGTGGACGGCCTTTACGATAAAGACCCGGCACAACATTCCGACGCCAGATTGCTGACTCGTGTGGAAGCGGTTACGGAAGAGATTGAAACGTTGGCTGGAGACGCCCGGACGGAAAAGTCGGTCGGCGGAATGAAGACGAAATTGGCGGCGGCAAAGATCGCCTGCGCGGCCGGGCTGCGGATGGTGATCGCGAACGGGCGCCGCCCGGATGTAATTGGCAAAGCGTTGGAAGGTCAGGGCCAATTTACAGTATTTGGCTTCTCGGCAAATTCGATCTCGCATCGAAAGCGATGGATTGCGTTTGGCCGGTCGTCGCGAGGAACCATACAGGTGGATGAGGGCGCATGTCGGGCCTTAATCCAACAGGGAAAGAGCCTGCTTCCGGCAGGAATCACTTCGGTGCAGGGCGAGTTTGAAATCGGGGCAGCGGTGAAGGTATTGGATGATCGTGGTCGCCACATCGCTACCGGTCTGGCGAATTACTCCAGCGGGGATTTGCAGCAAATCAAGGGCTGCAAATCCAAAGAGATTGCCGGTATTCTTGGGCATAAGGACTTCGATGAGGTCATACACCGGGACAATCTGGTCTTATTGAAATAAGCGACGAGCAATGAGTGAATGCTGAGTAATGAGTGGCGAGTAGTTATAGACCGGAATCTAGCAACCGGCAATTGGCAATCCGCCAGGGAGGAGTGTCTTGTCAGAGACAACCATAGTCGCGAGCGGGGTGCGCGAAGAATTGGAGCGTATCGGTGCGCAAGCGCGAGGCGCCGCGAACCGGATGCGTTCCTTGTCTACATCGGTGAAGAACGCGGCATTGCTTCGCGCCGCGGCCGGTTTCCGGGATTCGAAGGAAACGTTGCGTTCCGCCAATGCGAAAGACTTGGCGGCGGGCCAAGAGAAAGGTCTATCGAGCGCGCTTCTGGACCGACTGGAACTGACCGACAAGCGTGTCGAGGAGATGGCGAAGGGGCTTGAGGCGGTAGCCGCGTTGCCGGACCCGGTGGGAAACGTCGAAAGCCAGTACGTTCATCCGAACGGAATGCGCATTGCCCAGTTGCGGCAGCCGATCGGCGTTATTGGGATTATTTATGAAAGTCGTCCCAACGTGACAGCCGACGCGGCGTCTCTGTGCCTGAAATCCGGAAATACTTGCATTTTGCGGGGCGGTTCCGAGGCGATCCATTCGAACCTTGCGATCGCTGGAATCCTGATTGAAAACGCCATGGCGGCAGGGATCCCGGAATATGCCGTACAAATCATTAAGACGACGGATCGCGCGGCGGTAGGCGAACTGCTCAAGCTTGACAAGTACGTGGACGTAATCGTGCCGCGGGGCGGCAAGGGCTTGATTGCGCGCATTTACGAGGAGTCGCGCATACCCGTGGTCGCGCACTTGGACGGCAACTGTCACACGTACGTGGACAAACACGCGGACCTGGCGATGGCACAACGAGTGTGTCTGAATGCGAAGCTGCAGCGGCCTGCGACCTGCAACGCGATGGAGACGCTGCTGGTCCACGGCGACGTGGCCGAGGCGTTCTTGCCCGTCATGGTGACCGCTCTCCAGCTGGCCAATTGCGAAGTGCGGGGGTGCGACCGGACCTGCAGGATTATCGCCTGCACCCCGGCTACCGATGAGGACTGGTTTACCGAGTATCTGGACCGGATACTCGCGGTAAAAGTGGTGGATTCCCCGGAGGAAGCCATCGCGCACATCAACCACTACGGGTCCCATCACTCGGACGCGATTATCACGGAAAGCTACACCACGGCCGAGCGTTTTCTCGAAGAGGTGGACAGCGCGGCGGTCTTTGTGAATGCCTCCACACGCTTTACCGACGGGTACGAGTTCGGACTGGGCGCGGAGATCGGCATCAGCACGAGCAAGCTCCACTGTCGCGGTCCGATGGCGTTACGGGAACTGACGACGCTGAAGTACGTGATTCGAGGGGCCGGCCAAGTCCGTGAGTAGCGTCGAGCGCATTGGGGTCTTTGGCGGAACGTTTGATCCGATCCACTGTGCGCACCTTGAAATCGCGCGAACGGCGGTCCGCGAGGCAGCGCTCGATCGGGTGCTGTTTGTAGTGTCAGCTTGTCCTCCCCACAAACGAATGCGGAGCCCGATTGCGAAGGTCGAAGACCGGTACGCAATGGTACGGGCGGCCGTCAAGGATGAGTTGAAGATGGAAGCGTCGTGCCTGGAAATAGACCGCCCGGGACCCTCGTACACAGTGGAGACGCTGGAGACGCTCCGGGCGCTTCATCCCGATGCACAACTCTTCCTCATACTGGGGATGGACTCCCTGGTCGATCTTCCACATTGGAAGCATCCGCAACGCATTCTGGAGTTGGCCAGGCTTCTGGTCGTGCGCCGACCCGGAACGTGGAATATCCCCGAAAGTGTCAAAGGGCATTTCGAACTCTTGTCCCTGCGCGAGACGACCCTCTCGTCCACGGAAGTCCGGCGGCGCGTTTCGGCGGGAGAAGATGTACGCGAGATGCTCCCGGCCGCCGTCGAGCAGCTAATACGCGAGAAGAATATCTATGAAGTTGGCCCAGTACTACCCGCGCACTGAGGCCGTGCTTGAGTTGCTCCGTCAGCGCGTGACAGAGAAGACTGTAGCCCATTCGCTTTCGGTGGCGGAGATGATGCTATCGCTTTGCGAGCCCCTGGGAATGTCGGCCTCGTCCGCCGTTGCGGCGGGGCTTTTGCACGACCTGTGCAAGTCCATGAAGGGGCCGCAATTACTGGCCGCGGCCGAACAATGGGGTCTGTCCATCACTCCGATTCAACGCGCGAAGCCGACGTTGCTTCATGGACCGGTGGCGGCAGAAGAGAGCCGGCGGGAATTGGGGATTCGTGACGACGGGATATACGAGGCGATTTACTGGCATACCACCGGGCGGCCGGAGTTGGGAACGCTCGGTTTGGCATTGTACGTTGCCGATTTCGCCGAGCCGTTGCGGCGGCATCCGGAAGCCGAGCAGACCCGGGAAATCCTGGCGGCCGGCAACTTTGAAGCGGCGCTGCGGTTCGTCGCGCACAGCAAGTATGCCTATGTCCGCGCCCGACCCTCGTTGGACCCCACGACCGAGGCGTTTCATGCGTGGCTCGAAAATTGGAAACTTTGATGGCCGAGGCCGACAGTTTTCAAGACTTGGCGCGTTTTTACGACGCGCTCATGGCGCACGTGAATTATGACCGCTGGATCGGTGTAATTACGCGGCTGGCGGACGCCCTGCCACGCAACTTTTTGCATGTAGATCTGGCCTGTGGGACCGGCACGATCCTCAAGCGATTGCGGCAGTTGGGATGGCAGAGCGTGGGGATCGATCTTTCCGTCGCCATGCTGAAGGCAGGCAAGAAGGACAGCGCGCTCGAGGGCGTGGCGGCGGGTGATTTCCGGGCGTTGCCGCTGCGACCGTGCGCTCACTTGGTCTCGTGTCTTTTCGATAGCCTCAACTTCCTCTTGACTGAACAGGAATTGCGGAAGGCGTTCTACGAAGTTGCGGCAACACTGAATGAAAAGGGGCTTTTTTATTTCGACTTGATTACTGAGCGCATGGTCACGGAGCACTTCGCGGGCCAGCAGTGGGTGGAGTCGAACGGAAAGTTCTGGACTTCGTGGGAAAGCGACTATTGTCCGAAGACGCGTGTGTCGGAGACGCGAATCCGCTTTGGGAGGGGTCCTCTGTGTGTGTTGCGGGAACGGGCCTACACGCAAGAGCAGATTGAAGCGGCCCTACACCGGGTGGGATTGCATCTAATTACGGTGTACGATGTCGAGACGGGCGGACCGCCAAGACGTAAGACGACGCGGATGGAGTTCATCGCCACCAGGAGCCCAAGTGGGATTCTACAGAAAGCGGTGTTGAAGATTGTAGCCGGTGTGATGGCCGAGTTCGCTCGGTGAGCATTCCTTGGGCGGCCCCGGTCAGACCGACTGGGGCCTTTTGATTGACTCAATGTGGTAGCGGGGTGCTACTATGTCGCACCTGGCATTGGGACAGGTGCACGGCTTGGTTTGGATGGAATGGGTCAGAACTGAGTAAAGGGGTCGTCATGTTTCGAGCACATACTATCTTCTCAATCATGATCGTAACGCTCGTGGCGGCGAGTGCGAATGCCGCTGATTTACCGGGCACGGGCGCGGATGCGGGTAAGACGGTAGTCTATCGCGACACGTGGGGCGTTCCACACATCTATGCGCCGACGGTCGAGGCCGGGTTCTATGCGATGGGTTGGGCGCAGGCGGAAGACCGTCCGCACGAATTATTGAAGAATCTGATGCGCGGGATGGGTGAAAGTGCGCGCGTAGATGGTCCGGGGGCGGTCGAAACCGACCAGGTTGCGCGACTGTGGGACCTGTACGAAGGCAGCAAACGGTTGGCGGATCGGATTCGGCCGGAAGTACTTTCCCACCTTCAGGCGTTTGTGCGAGGCGCAAACGCGTTCTATGCCGCGCACCCGAACGATGTGCCGGCATGGTGGGGCAACCGGCCAGTGGACGAGTTCATGATCGTGGCGTTCAGTCGGTTGTTCTTGCAGTCGTGGTCGTTCGACGACGGATTTGACGACTTAAAGCGGGGCGGGATTGAGCCGGGCGTGGAGCGGGTACCGCGCGGGTCTAACCAATTTGCGATTGCGCCGAGCCGAAGCGCGGTCAACGCGGCGATACTATGCATTGATCCGCATCTTGGTTGGCTGGGCGCATCGCGGTTCTGGGAATTCCGCATTCACGCGAGCGAACTGCAGGGCAGCGGGTTTACGCTGGCGGGCGTGCCCTACATCGGCCTGGGCCACAACGAAAACGTCGCGTGGGCGATGACCACGGGCGGACCGGACACGGCAGATGTGTACGAGCTGACGGTTAACCCCGATGATCCGTCCCAATATCTATATGACGGGCAGTGGCGTCAGATGACGTCGCGCGAGACGACTATCGAAATTAAGGGGGAGAAGCCAGTTACGCTTAGGATTTGGGAGAGTCATCACGGTCCTGTCGCGGCCCGCAAAGGCTCGAAGGCTTACGTGGTGAAGTCCGCCTATGCGGACGCGGTACAGGGCAACGAGGCGTGGTACGAGTTCAACTTCGCCAAGGATTACCGGGGAATCATAGCGGGCCTGGCCACGCTGCAAGTCTTTCCGCAAAACACCATGGTCGCGGATACGTCGGGCAATATCTACTATCAGCGCACGGGCCGAGTGCCACGCCGCCCGTCCGGCTACGACTGGTCGCGCCCCGTGGACGGCTCGACGTCGGCGACGGAATGGCAAGGATTCCACCCGGCAACGGACCATCTGCAAGTGTTGAACCCGCCCCAGGGCTATATGCAGAACTGCAACATCCCGCCCGACGCGATGATGGTGAACAGTCCGTTCTCCGTGGACAAAACGCTCCCTTACATCTTTGCGGACCTAAGCCACTCGCCGCAACGGGACGGCTGGACGAATCAGCGCGGCGCGCGGGCGGTAGAGCTTCTGGACAAGGATGCGTCGGTGACGATCAAAGAAGCGAAAGCGTATGCGACGGATCGACACCCGTACGGCGTAGAGCGATGGCTGGGGGTGCTCAAAGACGCGCATGCGCGGTTTGGAGTTGCGTTGCAGTCAGATCGGAATTATGCCGACGGGATCAAGGACATTCTCAGGTGGGATGAAAACCTCGACCCGGATTCCACGGGGGCGCTGAAGTATTACTATTGGCGCAAGCAGATTGTTGACGATCTCGGCGACGATGCGGCCTCGAAGTTGGCTAAGAAGATTGACTATCTCTTGGCCGCGTTGGGCAAGCCGGCGCCGCCGATTCAACTGACCGATGAAGAACAGAGAGGGATATTGAAAAGTTTTGCCGTGGGGATGGGCAAACTGAAGGCGGACCTCGGCTCGTTGGATAAGACCTACGGCGACGTTTTCCGGGTTGGACGCGACGACAAATCGTGGCCGCTGGGCGGGGGCGGTGATGGCAACAAGGGCCTGACCACGTTCCGCAACGTGGGATACGGCAAGGAACGTCCGGACCACACCCGGTGGGGACAAGGCGGTCAGACTTCGACGGAGATCGTGGTGTTGACAAAGCCGATCAAGAGTTGGACGTATGTGCCGTTGGGACAGAGCGACCGACCTGAATCTGCGCACTACACGGACCAAGCGGAGAACGCGTTTAGCCCGGCGCAGATGAAGCCGACATGGTGGACGCCAAAAGAATTGGCGAAACATATCGAGTCCAGAACGACGCTGGAAGGGGCAAGATAGCGGATTGGGAGCCTAGGGTTTTGGCGAGATGTGTCCGAGACGCAGCGTGTCTCGCCGTTTGGCGTGAATGCTGACCCCGGCGTTGCCTCAACGGGTTTTGATGCTTGGCCGAACAAAGGTCAGTACGAAATTGAGAAACCGGAGGAGGTTTAGTCTAGACGCGGATGCCGTAGCTCGCGAGTGGATTCGGGACGAAGCCTTAAAGGTTGAAGGTGAACGAACGGAATTGCGATCGCGCTTGGAATTGACCGCGAATGGCTATGCGGTCGTAGGAGTGACCACAAATCGTGGCAGTTGCCTTGAGGCAACTCGTCCAAAGTTTTGAATTTCCCTTTTCGATACTGCTGTCTTGATCTCGAGACACGAGCTAGAAAATCCTCATTTCGTAAGAGGCGATACTCCAGCCAGTCATCCTCCGCAGGGAAGCCATTTATGACTGCCGCCGGGCGACCGTGTTTGGTTACCACGACTTCCTCTTTTCCAGCCATCGAATGAATCCTATCCGTGGTCGAAGATGCAAAGTTCGTACATCCCAAGGCAACCGGCGCTCAGTTGGTTCTTTTGCGGCGATCAACCTAGAAAGGTTACATTCTACGTCAGTGCACCAAGGTTCGGGAAGGGGATTTTGGTTGGCGGTGCGGAAGGCTGAAGGAGGGATCAAAATGCATACCGTGATGTTGGGAGCTGTGGTTACGGCATTGCTGAGCGGCGCAGAAGCCGATCTGCGGCAACCGGCCCCGCACAAGACCGATTGGTTCAAGGACGCCGGTTGGGGCGTGTTCACGCATTATCTCTCGGACATCGCGCTCCGGGGACAAGAGCCCAGCGTCGAAGCCTGGAACCGGGTGGTGGACGCGTTCGACGTGGAGGGACTCGCTAAACAACTGGCATCGGTCGGTACGAAGTATTATTTCGTCACGCTGGGCCAGAATTCGGGCTACTACTGCTCTGCGAATGCCACGTACGACCGACTCGTCGGCAATGATCCCGGCAAGTGTTCGAAGCGCGATTTGATTGCCGACTTGTACCAAGCGCTCGAACCGCGTGGCATCAAGTTGATGGTGTACTTGCCCGCCGGCGCGCCGGACCGCGACCCGAAGGCTATGGAGGCTTTAGGTTGGAAGCCGGGCAAGTATCCGATCTGGTCGCATCCAAAGGGCGGGCCGGACGGCGGCGATCCGCGGCTTGAAGACTTTCAGCGGAAGTGGGAAGCAGTAATTCGGGAGTGGTCGGAGCGCTGGGGAAACAAGGTCTGTGGGTGGTGGTTCGATGGCTGCTACTATCCAGTGGCCATGTATCAGCATCCGGAGCCCCCGAATTTCAAGAGTTTCGCCGAGGCGGCGCGTGCGGGAAATCCGGCGAGCCTGGTGGCATTCAATCCCGGTGTGTTTGATCCGATATTCTCCTTGACCGAGCACGAAGATTACACCGCCGGAGAAATCAATGAGGCGGACAAGGTGCAGTGTCCCGGACGTTGGGTGAAAACCGCCCAGTTCCACATGTTGAGCTTTCTGGGCCCGAACTGGGCGCAGCGTCCGCCACGATACAGCGATGCCCAGGTGATCGAGATCACACAACGCATTATTGAAGAAGGCGGCGTTGCGACCTGGGACGTACCCATCGAACCGAGCGGCTTGATTCCGGATGCGTTTGTAACACAGTTGCAAGCGCTTCACACCGGCATTCAATCTTGGCGGGCAAATCAGTGATCAGAACGGATCGCGGATTACGCGGACGGCGAGGATGAACGCTCAGCGGAGCGAGATTGCCACGCGGCTATTCGGCGCGTGGTGCATCTTTCTGATCCTGGGGGCAATAGGCGCCGGTTGTAATTCCAATGCCCAGCCGGAGAAGGTTATTCGCGTGACACGCAATATCGGCGGACGGGAGGGGTTTCGCCTGCATTTTGAAAAATGGAAGGCGGCGTTTGAAGCGAAGCATCCC
>JACQVH010000058.1 GCA_016209895.1 Candidatus Hydrogenedentota bacterium
CATATGATTTCAGGTTTTGGCGATCGGAGACCTTCGTGCAGGAAATGCGGTCCGGCAGGAGCACGACGCTGCCGTCGTGCCGCCGCTGGAATCCATGGCAGGGATCGGTGCGGGTCACCACAAAGGCAGCGATGAAATTTCCCGGGAGAGTTTCAAGGTCTTCGGATTGCTCGAGCACCGTATCAAACAGACGCAGATGCAACATGCGGAATTCGGGATGCTCGCGCGGGATGCGGCCACCGGCGGTGCCCGACGGCCAATTCAGTTCGTCATAAAGCCAGACGTACACGCTTCGCTCTTTTGCCCGTTTCACGACCGCCTCGACGGCGGCAAACCAGCGTTCATCGAGGTATTCCTTCGGGTCCAGTCCATGGCGTGCGTGTAGGACGGCCCCGCCCATGCCGGCGTCAATAAGCCGATCAAACTGCTCGACGACCCGCGCCGAGTCCAGCCGGTCGTTCCAGAACCAAAACGGCGCCGGCCGGCAGCCCATCGGGGGATTCTTGAACAGTGATTTACAGTCTTCCATGTAACTTAGTTGCTAGTTGTCAGTTGCCAGTGATTAGTGACTGGTGACCAGTGAGTAGTTGTTGCTTCTCGATACTCATTACTAGACTCGCCTCTCGGAACTCGCCTCTCGGAACTCGGAACTCGGAACTCGGAACTGGGTTCTCATTGCTCTTATCGCACTCTTTACCACCCAATCCACTGATATTCGGTGCATACATCGGTGGTCGGTGGCGCAGACCGGTTTTTGACAAGGTCCGCAGTATACATCCACACGCAAGAGAGCGCCTCGTTCGTACGGGCCAGTCGAATATGCGGGAGACGTCGGGCCCATGAGGCAAACGGTTGGAACGTTGAACGCCACGGCGATATGGCGTGGGCCGGAATCGTTGCAGACCAAGAGGTCAAGTCGGCTGATCAACGCTTTGAGCCTTGCGATGCTCAATGGGCGATCATCGGTGAGCGGCAGCGGGCCTTTCACGGCCGCCAAGACGGCGTCGCGGATACGTTCTTCCCCGGGACCGGTTAGGAGCACGCAGCGCGCGCCGGCCTCAAGACTCAGGCGGTCGGCGACGGCGGCGTAGCGTTCGAGCGGCCACAATTTACTTGGGCCAAACGCGGCCCCGGGCGCAATGCCGACCAGGGGGCGCGATCCTTCGAGTCCTGATGCTATATCACTTACTATTGCTTCATCGGCGCACAGCTCCAACCCCTGTCCATCGTCTTCACAACCGATTGAGCGCACGAGGCCTAGGTATTCCTGGGCCATATAAATGGGCTGGATGCGCCCGTCCACCTTGTATGCCGGCATCGCATCCGTCAAGAGAAAAGTCCGTCGATCGCGCGCGTAGCCGAGCCGATGCGGGGCGCCGGATAGTCTGGCAACAAGGGCGGCCCGGAAAGAATGAGGGAATACGACCGCCAAATCGAACCGCATCGGACGCAATCGTCCCGCACAGTCGAGCCAGCCTGTCAACGGGTTCCGTTTCGGCAGGACCGCCTCACGCTCGATCCCTGGCAGACCGCGCACCAATTCGCAGGCCGCGGCACGCCCGGCCACCGTGATGACGGCTTCGGGAAACTGTCGGCGCAACGCGCGTAGCGCGGGTGTGCACATGACCACGTCGCCAATCCAGTTGGGCAGAAGCACCAGGATATTGCGAAATAGAGTCTCCATGATGGCGGAGACATGTTAGTTCGGGGAAGCGAAATGCGCAAGCGGAAAAAGGAGACAGGAGATAGAAATCGGAAGTCAGGAGATATGTAGACCGCAATTAAGTTTTGGTACGAGGGTGCCGATAGAATAACTGGCTCGAGGCGGGACCCCTCGAGGCTGTCGCAAGAGGATTTCCGAACTCAGAAATGTAACCGCGTGGAATGTCCATCCCTACATTCCACCGGGGAAATTCCCAAGGTCTTACCTCCACGAGTGCGCCACAACTCCCATTGTGGCGCATACTCATTTCTGAAAACGTAGCCCGCCCGACGCCATTCCCGGAAAAGGCAGACGTGAGAGACTGCCTCACCTTGTTGGAAATTCGCGCAGCATCAGAATCTTTCTCTGTCTCCTGACTCCTGATCTTAGTTCCTTCATTGAGTCGTATTCGAGAGGTTGTTAGAATCAACGAATGGTTCGGAATAAAGTTATACGCGTGCTGATTCTGGGTGCGAAAGGCCAGTTGGGTCGGGATTTGATGGCTGAGTTTGGTGGCGACGGCGTGGTTACGGGTTTGGATTTGCCTGAATTGGACATTGCCGAGCCAAGCCAAGTTTCAGCGGCGTGCGCGGAGTCGCGCCCCGAGCTCGTGATCAACGCGGCGGCATATACCGACGTGGAGGGCGCGGAAGACCATGCGGAGGATGCCTTCCGGGTCAACGAAGTTGGCGCAGGTATCGTCGCGCAGGCGGCGGCGGAACTTGGCATTCCGGTGGTGTACTACAGCACGGATTTTGTGTTTCGCGGGGATGCGACTCGTCCGTATGAGCCCGAAGACACGGTGAGTCCGCGCGGCCTATACGCCAAATCCAAGGCCATGGGCGAGATTGCGACGGCGGAACGCAACGCTCAACATTACATAATTCGGACCGCTTGGCTGTACGGTCCGGGCGGCAGAAATTTTGTCGAGAAAATCTTGCGCACCGCCGCGACGCGGCCGTCATTTCGTGTAGTAACGGACGAAATCGGCTCGCCTACGCATACCTTCGATCTCGCGGAAGCAACGTGGACATTGGCGGGTACCGGCGCGTACGGCACGTATCATGCCGTAAATGCCGGGGCCTGTTCCCGGTTTGAGATGGCCCAGAAGATACTGGCGATTGCGGGCATCACCACGCCAGTCGAGCCGTGTTTGGCCGAGGAGTTTCCGTCGAAGGCGCCACGGCCCCATTACTCCGTGTTGTCAAACGCGAAATTGGAAAAAGCGACGGGGCAGCGCATGCGTCCCTGGGAGCAGGCACTCGAACATTACATGGAGAGAAGGAAGACCATTTGATGAGACGAATTTTGGTAACGGGCGGAGCAGGATTCATCGGGTCAAACTTCGTGCGGTGTCAGCTCGAGCATTATCCGGACGTGCACATTGTCAATTTCGACAAGCTTACTTACGCCGGCAACCTGGATAATTTGAAGGGAATTGACGAGTCCCGGCATACCTTCATTCGCGGCGACATCGCGGACGCAGCGATGGTCCGCGACGCCATGCAGGGCTGCGATGCGGTGGTGAACTTTGCGGCGGAAACTCACGTGGACCGCAGCATTCTGGGCGCGTCGGAGTTCATTGATACGGATATCCAAGGCGTCTACAACATCGTCGAAGCCGCAAAGGTGTCGGGTACGAAGCGCGTCCTATTGATTTCCACCGATGAAGTGTACGGGAGTGTGCTTGATGGTTCTTCCGTCGAGACCGATCCCGTGCGCCCGCGCAACCCGTACTCCGCGAGCAAAGCGGCTGGGGAATTGCTTGCGCTATCGTATTTCCACACGTTCGGCGTGCCGGTCATCATTACGCGCGGCTCCAACACTTACGGGCCGTATCAATACCCCGAAAAAGTGCTGCCTCTTTTCGTTACCAATGCCATTGACAACCAGCCTTTGCCCTTATACGGAGACGGCAAGAACGTCCGCGACTGGCTGTATGTCGAGGATCATTGCAGCGGGGTGGACTGCGCCCTACGCCAAGGTCAGCCCGGGGAAATTTACAACATCGCCGGCGGCAACGAGCGCGAGAACATCGTACTCACGCGGCGCATCCTCGAATTGACCGGACGGGACGAAAAGCTTGTCAAGCCCGTTACCGATCGGCCCGGTCACGACCGGCGCTA
>JACQVH010000059.1 GCA_016209895.1 Candidatus Hydrogenedentota bacterium
AAGACATCCTTCGCGAGGTGATGAATACTGTCGGCAAACCGGGAAAGCTGGGTGAACACGTCAAATGTGTTATCTCGGTATCCATGCTGACGGAGGGATGGGATGCCAATACCGTGACGCACATCCTCGGCGTCCGCGCCTTTGGTACGCAGTTGCTCTGTGAACAGGTTGTGGGTCGCGGGCTGCGCCGGATGAATTACATGCCGGACGAAGGAGGCTTACTCACTCCCGAATATGCCGAAGTGTACGGTGTTCCTTTCTCGTTTATCCCCTGCGCCGGATCGAGTCCGGCGCCAGCGCCGCCGCGCGAAATCTACCACGTCAAGGCCATGGAAGACCGGCTGCCGTGCGAGATCACTTTCCCGCGACTGCTCGGCTATAAGTATGAGATTCCCGCCGAACGCCTTTCAGCGACCTTTGACGAAGATTCGATCCTTGCGCTTAGTCCGGAACAAATCCCGACTTGGACCGAGAACGCGCCGATCGTCGGCGAGCACAGTTATCACACGCTCGACGAGGTCAAAAACGCTCGTCACCAGGTGGTGGCCTTCACTCTGGCCAAGCTGACCCTGGAGAAATACTTTCGCGACGACGACGGCAACGAGAAGCTCTTTCTGTTTCCCCAACTTCTTGCCATCAGCCGCCAATGGATACGCGAATGCGTGCGGTGCAAGGACAACGCCTTCATTCAGATGCTTCTCTTCCACGAAAACGCCCACAATGCCGCGGACCGCATCTACCGCGCCGTCGTGCGGTCTACGCGCGGAGAAAAGCGTATCAAGCCCATCTTCAAGCCGTATGACACGCTCGGCTCGACGCGTCATGTCGCCTTCGATACCAGTCGGCCCGTCTTTCTGACTGACCCCGGTCGGTGCCACATTAACTACGTCGTGGCGGACACCGATTCCTGGGAACAAAAAATGGCCCAGACCCTGGAAGACATGCCGGAAGTGAAGTCTTACGTGAAGAACCACAATCTCGGATTCATCATCCCTTACACTGTGGACGGCGAGGAACGCAGCTACACCCCCGACTTCATTGTCCGCATCGAGGACGGCCGCCGCCCCGACGACCTACTCAACCTCATCATCGAAGTCACCGGCGCGGCCCGCAAGGACAAAGAAGCCAAAGTCGCTACCGCCCGCAACCTCTGGGTCCCCGCCGTCAACAATCACGCCGCTTTCGGACGCTGGGACTTCATCGAAATCACGGACCCCTGGGACGCGAAGAAGGATATTTGGAGTACAATACGCGCATGTTAACTCGAATGAGGATCCGCAACTTCAAGCGATTCAAGGACGTCAATATTGAACTTGGCAAAGCCGTCGTCCTCATCGGGCCCAATAACTCCGGCAAGACGACAGCGCTCCAGGCCCTCGCTTTGTGGGATGTCGGTTTAAGACGTTGGAATGAGAAGCGGCAAGGGAAATCCTCACCAGAGAAGCGACCCGGTGTCACTGTGAACCGTCGGGATTTGGTTTCTATCCCCGTACCTGATGCAAACCTGCTTTGGCGCGACTTACATGTACGCGACGCGGAACGGGTCGAAAAAAACGGAAAGCAATCCCCCAAGACACAAAACGTCCGAGTTGATGTTATTGTGGATGGCGTTACCCGCGATAAGTCGTGGTCCTGTGGACTCGAATTCGATTATGCCAACGATGAGTCTTTCTACTGCCGCCCACTCAGAATTGGGGAGAATTCTACGCGCATGTCGGTGCCGGAGGAGGCTAAGGATATCCGCGTCGCGTTTCTCCCGCCCATGTCCGGCTTGGCAGACCGTGAATTCGTGAAGCAACCGGGCGAGATCGGCGTCCTCATCGGTCAGGGCCAAACCGCACAAGTTCTCCGAAACCTCTGCTTCCAAATACACGAGAACAAAGAGTCCCGTCATTGGGAAGACTTAGTGCAACACATCCGAGACTTGTTTGGCGTGGAGCTCTTGGAGCCGCAGTATATTGCTGAGCGCAGCGAAATCACGATGACATACAAGGCAGGACAGACCACGCTCGATTTATCCTCGTCAGGCCGAGGTCTGCAACAGACCCTCCTCCTGCTTGCCCACCTCTACGCCAATCCGGGGGCGGTTCTCCTGCTGGATGAGCCTGACGCGCACCTCGAAATCTTGCGTCAACGACAGACATACAACCTGTTGATTCAGGTCGCCGAATTGCAGGGTTCGCAAATCATCGCGGCCAGTCATTCCGAGGTTGTACTCAATGAAGCTGCCGGACGTGATACGGTAATTGCGTTTGTGGGCAAGCCCCATCGTATTGACGATCGTGGTTCCCAAGTCCTGAATTCCCTACGAGACATCGGCTTCGATCAATACTACCAGGCGGAAGAGACCGGGTGGGTGTTGTACTTGGAAAACTCCACCGATCTCGCCATCCTTCAGGCTTTCGCCAAGACTCTGGATCATGAAGCCCGGTCTCTCCTTGAACGCCCATTTGTGAAGTACGTCGAGACGAATCTGCCGCAACGAGCACGCGATCACTTCTACGGACTACAGGAAGCCAAGTCCGATCTGGTGGGCATTGCCATCTTTGACCGCCTCGAGCAGCAGTTGGAAAGGGACAAGCCCCTGGTCGAACTCATGTGGAAGCGGCGCGAAATTGAGAACTATTTCTGCGCCGAAGATGTCCTTCTCGCCTTTGCCGCCCACGACCTTCCTGATGACCTTTTGGGGCACGCGGAGGCGGAGAACCGTGTGCAAGTAATGCACGAGTCGATTGCCGAGGTCACCAAATTTCTCGAGATTGATGACAAGAACCCATGGTCTCCCGACGTAAAGGCTAGTGACGAAGTTTTGGACCGAATCTTTAGGCAGTTCTTCAAGAGACTTCAACTCCCGCTCGAGTTAAGAAAGTCCGATTATCATATCCTCGCCGGCCTTGTCCCCAAAGACTGGATCGATAGCGAAATTACCGAAAAGCTCGACGCCATCGTCGCTTTGGCCAAGAAGGCGCGGCCCAGAAGGGGGTAGTTCCATGGCGCGAAATAAGAAACCAACGACCATCCCCGTCGAATCCCTGAAACACAAAGACAAGCGCGCGAACATCCCCACCCGCGAGTTGCAGGATTTCGTCCGCGAGGACGAGGCCGCGCCGAAGACGCTCCTTTATCCGCGCGACCCGTCCCTCGACCCGCAGTTGGTCTGGAAGGGCAAAGACGAGCAGGACCGCGAAGACCTCGCCGTGCCCCTGGTGCCCGTCTACATCCAGGAGAAGATACACCCCCAAGCCCTCATCGAGTACCTGCGCCAGACCGCCCTCCCCCCGCATGCGGGGGGAATTGAAGGGGGGCCAGTCGAGCAATTAAACCTCTTCGCCGACTTCATCGGCATCAAATTCGAGGAACTGATCGAGTTCTACCGCCACGAACAGAACTGGGCCAACCGCATGATCCTCGGCGACTCCCTCCTCGTCATGTCCTCCCTCGCCGAGAAAGAAGGACTCAAAGGCAAGGTCCAGATGATCTATTTCGACCCACCCTACGGCATCAAGTTCGGCTCGAACTGGCAGGTCAGCACCCGCAAACGCGACGTCAAAGACGGCAAGGCCGAAGACGCCTCCCGCCAACCCGAACAAGTCCGCGCCTTCCGCGACACTTGGCAATTCGGCATACATTCTTACCTGGCGTATTTACGCGACCGTCTCTTAATTGCTCGCGACCTGCTAACGGAGACTGGGAGCATCTTCATTCAGATTGGTGATGAGAATGTACATCTGGTCCGGTGCGTCTTGGATGAAGTGTTCGGATCCGTGAACTTCTGTTCGCAGATTACATTCCGAAAGACAACCGGAGCCGGTAGTCCTATGGGCGGGACTGATGTAATTGCTTCTGTGGGCGACTACATTCTTTGGTTCGCCAAGAATAAGGATCAGGTAAAGTACCGGCAGCTCTACGAGTCTCGACTCGGAGAAGGTTGGGTCAATTATGATTATGTATTCTTGCCGGATGGCACGTATCGAAAGATGACCAGGGAGGAACGTGAGAACTGGTCTCTATTGGACAAAAATGCGCGCGTGTATCGGAGGGATAACCTCACGTCGACCTCTTCGACGGGAGAGGCCGCACTACCCTTCGTCTTTGAGGGCGTCAGCTATTCGCCCCTGCCTGGCGGATGGAAGACCTCCCGCGACGGCATTGCACGACTCGCTTCGGCTAAGCGTTTGGAAACGTATGGTAAGACCCTCGCGTATCGTCGCTTCGCAGCTGATTTTCCTTGGTTCCGCCTTCCGAATCTTTGGGAGGACACAGCTACGGGAGGCTACGCGGAAACAAAGTCCTATGTTGTCCAGACGATAACTCGAGTTATTGAACGCTGCCTTCTGATGACCACCGACCCCGGCGATCTCGCCCTCGACCCGACGTGTGCGCGAAAGGGGACGCGGGTGATGGTCCCACTCGAGTTGCCGGTAGATGGAGATATGGCCCCCCTTAATCCCCCCGCAAGCGCGACCCCCCTTAATCCTCACGACCGATCCCCCAACCCGCGCCGCCAACACCTGTGCCCCCTTAATCCCCCCGCAAGCGGGGCCCCCCTTAATCCCCCCGCAAGCGGGGGGAGGGCATGTGACGTAGTTGTGATCGCGAAAGAGAAGTGCGGTATGGCGGACCCCGTCTCGTGTACGGGAAAGAGCCCGGAAGTTAGGACCAAGACCGAAGGTCATAGTGCCCCCTCCCCGTTTCCGTTTACGGGGAGGGTTGGGGTGGGGCTGCTTCCAATCGAAGATCTCAAACCTGGTGATTGGGTCTATAGTCATGATGGGCATCCACACCAAGTCGCCCGCAGCATCGTCCGTCGTTACCATGGACTCATGATTGGCCTCCGACACCACCGATGTAAGGATACCTTGTGGGTCACCGGCGACCATCTCATCCTCGCCCAAAGACGAGTCCGATCATTGGGTCCCCGCGGTGGTTGGAAGAATGTCCCCAAGTCCCACTTCAAGAGGGCCCGCACTCTGCGGAAAGAAATGACCGTACCGGAACGCATCCTCTGGTCTCATCTACGTGAAAATCAACTGGGCGTCAAGTTCCGTCGCCAACATCCCGTCGGACCGTACATCGCCGATTTCTACTCGCGCCAAGCCGCACTCGTCGTGGAAGTTGATGGCGAAATTCACGGGCACCGCGAGGCCATGGCACACGACTTGGAACGGGACCGCTATATGAGGAACCTCGGGCTTCGCGTACTCCGGTTTACGGCCTCGGAGGTAACCGCCAGACCAAGGGACGTGATCGATACGATAGCGGATGCTTCGACGGAGACCGTGCTACGTGATGACGACGCCAAGCAATGGCGTCGTGCCGATGAATTGCAGGTCGGGGATTTTGTCTATCACGGAATTGAACTTTCCGCTGTTCCCATCACTTTCATAGATCGTATGGAGACCTTGGAAGAAGTCTATGATCTTGAGGTAGAGGGGTCGCACTCGTTCCTTACCGAAATCTGTGCCATTCACAATTGCGGCTCCGGCACCACGGCGTACGTCGCGGAACAGTGGGGCCGGCGCTGGATCACGATTGATACCAGCCGGGTGGCGCTGGCCTTGGCGCGGACGCGCCTGATGTGCGCGAAGTATCCCTACTACCTGCTGACGGATTCATCGGAAGGGTTGCAGAAGGAAGCCGAACTTTCGGGAAAGGTCCCACCATCGCAAAAGACCGATAACGACATCCGCAAAGGCTTCGTCTACAAGCGGGTCCCGCACGTCACGCTGAAGTCCATTGCGAACAACCCGGAGATACGCGAAGGCATGACCCGCGAAGAGATTGACCGGGCCATCGCAAAGTACGCCGATACCGAGACCCTATTTGACCAACCGTATGAGGACCCAAAGCGGATTCGCGTGAGC
The DNA here is from genome assembly GCA_016209895.1 of Candidatus Hydrogenedentota bacterium. Classification (GTDB taxonomy): domain Bacteria; phylum Hydrogenedentota; class Hydrogenedentia; order Hydrogenedentales; family SLHB01; genus JACQVH01. The sequence continues at coordinate 5,865 of JACQVH010000059.1, forward strand.
GGCCCCTTCACCGTGGAGAGTCTTTCGCCACACCGGACACTTGGTGCTCAAGACTCAGATACTCCCATTTCAAATGGGAGCTACACGACTGGGAGCTACGGAACTGGGAGTTGCGCATTGGGGGCCGCTCAGTTCGAGACGATGATCATCGAGAACTTGCGCAAAGCCGGCGTCCAGAATACCAAGCGTAACGAACGCCTCTCGTTCAGCCGCCTCGAACCGTATGCGGGTACTTGGATTCAAGCCTCGGGCGAGTACACCGACACAGCAGGCGAGGCGAAGCGCGTGGCGGTCAGTATCGGCCCCGAACATGGCACCGTCGGACCCGAGCAGGTCAAGGAGGCCGCGAAAGAGGCTCTGCGCGGAGTTGGGTTCGATATCCTCGTCGTGTGCGGGTTCGCCTTCGACGCCCACGCCGGCGAAACCGCCAAGGAGTTCACCCCCGAATCTCTCAAGAAGGATGGCCCCACCTTTGCCGTAACCGAAGAAATGCGCCAGTACGGTAAACTGCCTATTCTCCTGGCCCGGATGAATCCCGACCTCGCAATGGGCAACGAACTCCTCAAAAAGACCGGCGCGGGAAACCTGTTCATGGTCTTCGGCGAGCCCGATCTCAAACTGCACGATAACGGCGACGGCCAGTTAATTGTGGAACTATTCGGCGTGGACGTGTACGACCCCACCACCGGCGAAATCCGTAGCAACACCACTGACGACGTCGCCTGCTGGTTCGTTGATAGCGAATACAACGGCGAGAGTTTCTTCGTCCGCCACGCCTACTTCACGGGCGCCGGCGATCCTTACGAGAAACTGAAGAGGGCGCTGCAGGCCGAAATTGACGAGGCCGCGTGGTCCTCGCTTTACACGACCAAAAGCCGCCCCTTCGCCAAACCCAAGACCGGCAAGATCGCCGTCAAAGTCATCAATCACTATGGCGACGAAGTGCTGAAAGTCTACGACGTTTGACCGCGAGTGGCTGCACCCTGACGTAACCTACGTAACGAACAAGGCTACTTCTGCCGCGCGGGGCGGTCGTAGCTTAGGTCCTTTAGGCGCCTTACTTCGTGCCGCTTCGCCTCGCCAAAACTGTCAACTCAATGGTGCGAGAAGCAGCGCTCCATGGTGAAGGCCATGGCGGCGCCGGCTTCGTTGCAGGCCTCGACGACTTCGTAGTCGTTGACGCTGCCGCCCGGCTGGACAAAGGCGCGGATGCCGGCGCGCGCGGCGATATCTACGGAATCACGAAAGGGGAAGAATCCGTCGGACGCGATCACGGCCCCGTCGAGCGTCTGCGCGCCCTTGTACTTGGTCTGCGCCTTGGCGATGGCTTGCTCGACGGCGCCGACGCGGTCCTGCTGGCCCGTTCCCACCGCGAGCGTCTCGCCGTTCTTGGCAATCACGCAGCCGTTGGACCGGACGTGAATGTTGACGTACCAGGCAAACAGCAGGTCATCAGCCTCCTGGGTCGTGGGTGTCCGCGCAATCTCGAGACGACCCTTGGTCTTATGGTCGGCGTAGGCCGGAACCAAGTCATCGGCCGAGCGAATCCTGGAAAGATACGGCTTGGCCAGCACCAGGCTTCCGTCGTCAAACACTTTGATCTCCGTTACGTCGGTGTCGTCTTCGAGGAACTTGGGTAAGGTTCCGAAGTCGGGCAGTTTGACGATGCGAATATCTTTATTGCGCTTGAATCGTTCGAAATCATGGAAACATTGCAGCGCGCCGTCGGTGAAGCCGGGCGCAGCCACGCCTTCGATGACGGTCCGCATCATCTCCACGGCACAGTCGGTGTTCACTTCACAATTCAAGACGGCCACTCCGCCGAAGGCGGCTTGCGGGTCGGCCTCGCGGGCGCGGTAGTAAATTTCGGCGGCGGGTATACCGCTGTGTTGCATCGCGACGCCGGAAGGGTTGCAATGCTTCATAATCGCGCAGGCCGGGCGCGATAGATACTTCAGGATTCCCGCGGCGTGATGAATGTCCTCGAGGTTAGTCTGCGACAGGCCGCTCTTGCCCGTCTTGAGCAGCCGGTAACCGCCCAGGACCACGTTTGCGCCCTCGACCGGCCGGTAGAACGCCGCGGGCTGGTGCGGGTTGGTGCCGTATCGGAGGTCTTCCACCTTGGCATACGTCCGGCCCAACAGGTCCACGGTTGCTGGGAATTCCCCCTCGGTGCGCGTCCGATACATCTGTTTCAGGTCTTTGTCCGTCATGGTCCATTCCACGTCCACTCGCCAGTCACGGCAGCGCCGTCACAAACCGTGGTCATCCTGACACACGGTCCGGAAAGAAATCAAAGCTAATCTGGGCCCAAGGACGACCACCGTGCCACTCACCCCTCGATAACTAACCCTCGACCCCGAATTCTATACCTTGTCTCCAGCAAAGTTTGCACGCCGGTCCGATCATGTGGTATGTTTCGGCGCTATTCAATTCACAGGGGTCATTGGTTCGGTCGAGTGAGTGTCACTAATCGTGACCGGACTTCCACGGTTCCGGGTGCCCGCCGCCGCAGGCGGGTCGGCCGGGAGACCCCGAGGTTAACCCCAGGGAGGAAAGTATGGCAGTCGTTACCATCAAGCAATTGCTCGAGGCCGGCATCCACTTCGGCCACCAAACCCGTCGCTGGAATCCCAAGATGGCGCGTTACATTTTTGGCCAGCGCAACGGCATCTACATTATCGATCTGCAGAAGACGCTGCAACAATTGCAGCGGGCGTATGCCCTCGTTCGCGACACGGTGTCGGCGGGCGGCACGGCCCTGTTCGTGGGCACCAAGAAACAGGCGCAAGAGCCGGTCGCACGCGAAGCGCAGCGGTGCGGCATGTATTACGTGAACAATCGCTGGCTGGGCGGCACCTTGACCAACTTCGAGACGATCCGCAAGAGTATTCGCACCATGCAGCGCCTCGATGAGATGGAGAAGACGGGTTCGTACGAGAAGCTGAGCAAGAAGGAAGTGACCCGGTTGCGCAAGCAGTATACCAAGCTCAGCAAGAATCTGGTCGGCATCCGGGACATGGAGCAACTGCCCGACGTGGTGTTCGTGATTGATGCGAAAAAAGAAGCCATTGCTATCCGCGAAGCGAAACGACTGAACATTCCGTGCATCGCGGTGGTGGACACCAACTGCGACCCGGAGGTCGTCCCGGTCCCGATACCCGGAAACGACGACGCGATCCGAGCCGTTGGTCTCTATTGTTCAACGTTGGCTGACGCCGTCATTGACGGCCGGTCGTTGGCGGAAAAAGTTCGCGCGGACGAGGTGGAGAAACTGGAACAACAGCGCAAGGAAAAGGAAGCGGGGGGCCGCGCGGCGCGGCGCGCAGGGGCGCCCGCCGCCAGGTCGGAGACCGAGCCCGGGACGGACGTTGCGCCAAGCTCTGCAGAGGTGTCGGCGGAGGCCTTGGTGGATACCACCGGCTACGCCGACGAATAGGGAGCACTATCGGAAATGGGATTTACCGCAAAAGACGTGAAAGCCCTGCGCGAACAGACCGGCGCGGGAATGATGGATTGTCAGAAAGCATTGACGGCGAGCGAAGGCGACATGGAGAAGGCGGTCGTGTGGCTGCGTGAAAAAGGTAAGGCCGATGCGGCCAAACGTGTGGGGCGCATCGCCAGCGAGGGCCTGATCGCGTCCTACGTCCACCTCGGTGGAAAGATTGGGGTGCTCGTCGAAATCAACTGCGAGACCGATTTCGTCGCCCGCAGCGGCGACTTCCCGGAATTCTGCAAGAATATGTGTCTCCAAATTTGTTCCAGCGCGCCGCGCTGGGTCCGGCGTGAAGATATCCCACCGGAAGTGATTGAAGCGGAGCGCAGCATCTACCGCGTTCGCGCCAAGGAAACCGGCAAGCCGGAGCCTATTCTCGATAAGATCGCCGACGGCATGCTGCAGAAATGGTTCAAGGAAGTGTGCTTGCTGGAACAACCATACGTACGCGATCCGGACCGGACGGTGGAAGACCTGCTCAAGGAGCTCAGCGCGAAGGTCAAGGAAAATTGCAGCATTCGGCGCTTCGCGCGATTTCAGATGGGCGAAGGACTTGAAAAGCGGCAGAGCAATCTGGCGGCGGAAGTCGCCGAGCAACTGGCACAGGCGAAAGGGGCTTGAGCTCCTTGGGGAATCCCGTTTACAAAAGGATTCTGCTGAAACTGAGCGGCGAGGCGCTCGACCCCCGAGGCCGGGGAGGAATTGATTTTGAGACGGTGGGGGGCTTCTGTGAGGAGATCGCGGCGGTCCGCGCCATGAAGGTGGACGTGGGTCTGGTGGTGGGCGGGGGCAACATTTTTCGTGGTTCTCCGGCGGCCCAGGCCACCGGACTCGACCAGCCGACGTGCGACTACATGGGCATGTTGGCCACGGTGATCAATGCCCTTGCCATTCAAGGTGTGCTCGAGAAGAAGGGGGTAGCCACGCGCGTGATGACCGCCATCGAGATGCGCCCAGTCGCCGAACCCTACATCCGGCGGCGAGCCATACGGCATATCGAGAAGGGCCGTGTCGTTATCTTCGGCGCGGGCACGGGCAATCCGTTCTTTACCACCGACACGGCGGCGGCACTGCGTGCGCACGAGATTGGCGCGGAAATCCTGTTCAAGGCCACGAAGGTAGACGGAATCTACGACAGCGATCCCAAACGGAACCACGCGGCGCAGCGCTACGAAGAACTTAGCTACACGACCATGCTCGCCCGGAATCTGGGCGCCATGGACGCGACGGCGGTGTCGTTGTGCCGCGAGAAGAAGATGCCTATCCTAGTGTTCAATCTGACGCAGTCCGGCAGCATCAGCCAAGCCTGCCGAGGCGAGCGTATCGGAACTATCGTGCGAGGAGATTGAATCATGGTAAATGCGCTGCTCACGGACGCCAAGTCCAAAATGCAAAAAACGCTCGAGGCCTTCCGACACGAACTGACCATCATTCGCACGGGACGGGCCTCGGTCGGGCTGCTGGATGCCATCGAGGTGGACGCCTACGGCAGCCGGATGAAAATCCACCAACTCGGCACCGTGACCGCGCCGGAAGCCCGCCTGCTCGTTATTACGCCGTGGGACAAGACGCAGATTCACGCCATTGAGAAGGCCATTCAATCCTCGTCGCTGGAACTGAATCCCGCCAACGATGGGCAAGTCATCCGCGTCCCGATTCCGTCCTTGACCGAAGAGCGTCGCAAAGAACTCGTCAAACACGTGGGTAAACTGGCGGAGGAGGCGCGAGTGGCGGTGCGAACCATTCGCCGGCACGTCGTAGACCAGATAAAGACTGAGCAAAAGGCGGGCGAAACGCCGGAAGACGACGCGCACAAGTTGACGGCGGAAGTGCAGAAGGCGACCGACGAGTTCATCAAAAAGATTGATGAGGCGCTGAAGCACAAAGAAGAAGAGATTATGGAAGTCTAGTATAATGGGGTGGTCCCTGTTACAGAGTCGGCATTGACGGGGCCGCGGAAAAGCACGGCGAATCGTGCGCTTCCGCGGTTTCCCCTTTTCGCGCCTATGGCGGAATGGGAAGAGGACACACAACGAAAACATTGATCGAGGCTACGCCCGTGCCCGCGGTTGATCGAAAGCATCTGCCGCGGCACATCGCCATTATTATGGACGGCAACGGGCGCTGGGCGCGCCAGCATGGTGTAAGCCGCGCCGCCGGTCACGAAGCCGGAGCGAAGAGCGTGCGTGCCGTCGTCGAAGCGTGTCGCGAGTTGGGCCGTGTCGAGGCGCTGACTTTGTATGCATTCTCGACGGAGAACTGGCGCCGTTCGAAACTGGAAGTAGACGCGTTATTTCGGCTCTTGAGCAAATACATCAACCTGGAATTGGAGAACATCCATAAAGAAGACATCCGCGTAACCTTCATGGGCCGCCGGGACGGGTTGTCGGCGCGCGTGATCCGCGACCTGGACCGATGCGTCGAGCGGACGCGCACCAACCGCTCGATGGTGCTCAACGTGGCAATCAACTACGGCGCCCGGGCCGAAATCGCCGACGCCGCCAAGGCCATTGCCGCTGAGGTCAAGGAAGGCTCCCTCGGGTTGGCTCAGATTGACGAGCATTGTTTTGAGCGGCACTTGTACCAGCCCGACCTGCCCGAGTTGGACTTGCTTATCCGCACCAGCGGCGAGGTCCGCCTCAGTAATTTCATGTTGTGGCAAGTGTCCTATGCGGAAATCGTCTCGTTGCCGGTCTTCTGGCCCGATTTCCGCAAGCCGCATCTCTACGAGGCGATCGCCGAATACCAGCGCCGCAACCGCCGGTTCGGCGGACGGTGACCGTTGGTCATGGCTTTTTCTGCGAGAAAGATATTGGTGCGTCTGGCAACCGCCTTCGTTCTTATACCCGCCGTCTTGGTCCTGACCTGGATGGAACATTGGGATTGGGGCTTCTCGATTCTGATCAGTGTGTTCGCGGCGATCGGCCTTTACGAATACTACGCAATCGTGCGGGCCCGGCAGATTTCGCCCGAGACCATCGGCGGCATCCTGGCCGGCACGGCGATCACGCTGAGCGGCCATTTCAACAATCCCACGCTGACGAATTTCATGTTATACGGCGGCAGTTTGTTGGTATCTGCGCTTCACATCGTGCGTGGACAGCATTCCGTGGCCGGCTTGGCCAGTTCGTTGTTCGGCGTGTTTTACGTGGGATGGCTCGGGGCGCACATCACGCTCTTGCATAGCGAGCCGGAGTTTGGTCCGGCGTTGGTGACGGTGCTGTTCGTGGCGATCGTGCTGAACGACAGCGCGGCGTACCTCTTCGGCTCCTTGCTGGGACGGCATCGGCTGGCCCCGAAGGTCAGTCCCCATAAGACGTGGGAAGGGGCCGTGGCCGGGCTGGTCTTTGCGCTATTGGGTTTGTGGGGCCTGCATTACGCTTCGGCGGCCTGGAACGTGCCGATACTGCCGGGATGGTCGGCCCCGCGATATCTGCATTGCGGCGCGACGCTGTCCATCGTGGCGCAAGTCGGCGATCTGGCGGAATCGTGTCTGAAACGTGACGCCGCCGTGAAGGATTCGGGGGCATTGTTCCCGGGGCACGGCGGCGTGCTCGACCGGTGCGACGGCTTCCTGTTCGCGGCGCCGGTGCTGTACTATATGTTTCATTTTTTCGCCCCGTATTAGGGGGGATGCGGACGCGGCATCCCGGCCGTGTTCCGTAGCACGTTGGGATTCGAGTTTCGCGCCGAGTCAGGCGCGATTTGAGGTAGAGAAAGATGTTCGAGCAAGAACTGGCACGCTTTCAAGACATGGTCGCGCGGCTGGCCGAACTCCGCCGTTGCCTGGACGTCGAAGGCGCGCGCGTGGAAATCGCCAAGTTGGAGCAAACTGCGGCCGCGGCGGACTTCTGGACCAATCAGGAGGTCGCTCAAAAAGCCCTTCAAAAATTGAAGAATCTGAAGACGGTGGTGGAGGGACCAGAAACGCTGCAACAAGAACTGATCGATGCCCAGGAGCTTCTGGAGTTGGCTGAAGACGATGGGGACGAGTCCATGGCCGGCGAGATAGCCACACTCGCGGACGACATCGAAGCCAAGCTTCACGAATTGGAATTGAGCAGCCTATTTACCGACCCGCGCGACGAGAAGCACGCCATCGTAAACATTCATCCGGGCGCGGGCGGGACCGAGTCCTGCGATTGGGCCAGTATGTTGTATCGGATGGTCGCGCGCTGGTGCGAACGGCACGAGTACCACGTGGAAGTTGTGGACTATCAGCCGGGCGACGAGGCCGGCCTGAAGGGCGCCACCATCACCGTCAGCGGTCCGTACGCCTACGGTCACTTGAAATCCGAGGCCGGCGTGCACCGCTTGGTCCGTATTTCCCCGTTCGATGCCAATAAGCGTCGCCACACCTCGTTTGCCGCCATCGAAGTCCTGACCGAAGTGGACGAAGACATCCAGATCGAAGTGCGCGAAGAGGACTTGAAGATGGACGTGTTCCGAGCGAGCGGGCCGGGCGGACAGAAAGTAAACAAGACCAGTTCGGCGGTCCGTCTTACGCACCTGCCCACGGGCATCGTGGTGGCCTGCCAGATCGAGCGGTCACAGCACCGTAACCGTGAAACCGCGCTCCAATTGCTGAAGGCCAAACTCTACGACGTGGAAATGAAGAAGATGGAAGCGGAACTTGCCGCACAACGCGAGGGTCAGATGGACGTGGCCTGGGGCAGCCAAATCCGAAGTTACGTGCTCCAACCTTATCAATTGGTCAAGGACCACCGTACCCAGGCGGAAACCAGCGACGTGAATCGCGTGCTGGACGGCGACATTGATCTGTTTATTGAGACCTACTTGAAGTGGAACCTGGAACGAAAGGGCCGCAACTAACGCTATGCACCAGGAGCATCATTCCAGCGAACAGGACCTTATCCAGAACCGTTTGCAAAAGCTCAGCCACATCCGCAGCCGGGGAGATGAGCCGTTCAAGCACAAGTTCGAGCGCAGTAGCCTTATCGGGGAGGCGCGGGCCGCGTTCGAAGCCGCCGAAAAAGAGGCCGCCGACCCGCAGGAAATTCATGTGGAGGCCGTCCTGGCCGGCCGCATGACCTCGTTCCGCAGCCACGGCAAAAGCGCGTTTGCGGATCTCCGTGACGAAGGGGCCAAAATCCAGCTCTACTTCAAGAAAGACGCGCTCAGCGACGGCGCATTCGAGGCGCTCCATGACCTGGATCTCGGCGACTTCGTAGGAGCATCGGGAAACGTCTTCCGTACTCGCACCGGCGAGATTACCCTTCATGTGCGGTCTTACGAACTGCTGACCAAGTCACTCCGACCTCTACCGGAAAAATATCACGGACTGTCCGACGTCGAGACCCGGTACCGTCAGCGTTACCTGGACCTCGTTGCGAACCCGGAAGTGAAGGAGAAATTTGGACGACGCATCGCCATGATATCGGCGATGCGCGAACACTTGACGGCGCGTGGGTTTGCGGAGGTGGAGACCCCTATGCTGCACCCCATACCCGGCGGCGCAACGGCGCGGCCGTTCGTGACCCATCACCATTCTCTCGATCAGGATATGTACCTTCGGATCGCCCCCGAGCTTTATCTCAAACGGCTTCTCGTTGGGGGATTCGAAAAAGTCTTCGAAATAAACCGCAATTTCCGGAATGAAGGATTGGACAGCACGCACAACCCGGAATTTACCATGCTTGAATTGTACGAGGCCTACCAGGATTACCTTGGGCTGATGGATGACACCGAAGAGCTGTTTGTCTCAGTGATCCAGCAAGTCCTGGGCGCGACCACGCTGACCTATCAAGGTGAGACTATCGAAGCCAAGCGGCCCTGGAAGCGGGTCAAACTTTTCGACGCCATCCGGGAACACGCGGGGATTGACCTCGAAGCCGTCCCTGAACGCGACACCGCCGCGCGGCTGGCGACAAGCATCGGCGTCGAGATTGACGAGACCCTGGGCTACGGAAAGATTGTTGACACCGTAATGAGCGACCGAGTCGTACCGTATTTGGTTCATCCTACGTTCTTATATGATTATCCCGTCGAGCTTTCGCCGTTGGCCAAGAAGAAACGGGGGAGCCCCGCCTTGGTCGAGCGGTTTCAGGTGTTTGTCGGACGCCTGGAACTCTGCAATGCGTTCTCGGAATTAAACGATCCGGTGGACCAGCGGGAACGTTTCCAGGAACAGGCCCGGCAGCGGGAGCAGGGTGATGAGGAGGCCCAGTACCTAGACGAGGATTATTTGACCGCATTGGAAGTGGGTATGCCGCCCGCCGCCGGACTGGGTATAGGAATTGATCGGTTGGCGATGTTGCTTACCGATTCCGCCTCGATTCGCGAGGTAATCTTCTTCCCACAATTGCGCAATCTTTGAGTCGAGAATTCACATGAGGAAACAGGCGGAATGCGCTTTGAGGCGTACGTAGCGCTACGGTACTTGCGAGGCAAGCGCAAGAACCGATTCATCAGCCTCATTACTCTGATTTCGGTAGCGGGAGTGAGCGTCGGCGTCATCGCGTTGATCGTGGTCATGAGCGTCATGACCGGATTCGACGAAGCCCTCCGCGACGCCATCATCGGATTCCGAGCGCACCTCATCATCGAAGACCCATTCGGACGCCCCATTGCCGACCCGAACCAAGTCATCGCGGAGGTTCAGCAGGTTTGCCCGCAGGTGGTGGCCTCGGCCCCGGTCATCCAGGTTCAGGCCATGCTCCAGTCTCCCAGCGGTCACCGGAGAGCCAACTATCAGGGAGCGTACATCCTCGGCGTAGACCCGGAAGCGGAAACTCGCGTTACTCAGTTAGCCGACCATCTGACCACGAAAGGCGGACGCACCGAGGGCGCCGGTCGGCTTCCAGGTTTCAAAGAAGTCGTGATTGGGTATGTGTTAGCAGACAATTTGGGAGTCCACGTCGGCGACCACGTGATGGCAATCACGCCCAAAGGCAAAGTGGCCCCCCTCGGTACCGTGCCCGCCGAACGCCTAATGCTTACCGTGAGCGGAATTTCCCAGGCGCTAATGTCTGAGTTCGACTCGGTGTACGCGTTCGTGGATTTGAAAACGGCCGGACTGCTGAAGGGACAGGACGGCGTGGACGCCGTGCACTGCCGGCTGAACGACCCCTATCGGGCCGATGAAGTGAAACTTATGATTGAAGACGTATTGGGCTATAACGCGGAAACCTGGTACGAGAGCCAAGCCGCATTCTTCGGAGCCCTCAAACAAGAAAAGGTCGCGATGTTCATCATTCTCGTCTTCATCGTCCTCGTGGCCGCGTTCAATATCGCGAGCACGCTCATCATGGTGGTCATGGAGAAGCGGCGCGACATCGGCATCTTGCGGACGATCGGCGCCAGCCGAGCGTCGGTCCTGCAACTCTTCATTCTTGAAGGTCTGTTTATCGGACTGGGCGGCACGGTCATCGGCGTCGTCTGCGGTACGGTACTGGCCTACAACATCAACCCGGTAGCGGAGTTCCTCGCCTACATTTTCGGTATTGACCTATTCAACAGCCAAATTTACTACTTTGACCACATTCCCGTCTCCGTGGTCTGGGCCGACATTGGATGGATTACGATATCGGCCATCGTGCTCACGTTCTTGTCAACGCTATATCCGGCGTGGAGTGCGGCCCGGCTCGATCCCGTGGATTCCTTGCGCTATGAGTAAAGTGATCGAGTGCCGCACGCTCGTCAAGTCCTACCACGACGGTGACCGCGAATTGCGCATTCTGCGCGGTGTCGATCTCATCGTCAACGAAGGCGAGATTCTTGTCATCACCGGCCCTTCCGGCGTCGGGAAAAGTACCTTACTCCATTTGATCGGTACGCTGGACACGCCCACCGAGGGTGATATCCTATTTCGGGGTGTATCCCTGGCGGGCATGGGCCGCGCCGCCGTCAATCGCATCCGAAACCAGGAAATCGGCTTCGTGTTTCAGTTCTATCACCTGTTACCGGAATTTACCGCGTTCGAGAATGTCATGATGCCCGCGCTATGCCACGGTTCCTCTCGCAGCAGCCTCCAGGAACGGGCCGTCGAACTCTTGACCAAGGTAGGACTCGGCGAACGCATGACGCACAAGCCGGGACAATTGAGCGGCGGCGAGCAGCAACGCGTGGCCGTCGCGCGAGCGTTATTCAACGAACCTAGCGTTATCCTAGCGGACGAACCGACCGGTAACCTCGATGAAGCGACGGGCGAAGGCATACTCGATCTGTTGTGGCGGCTGAACCGCTCGGAAAAAATGACCTTGGTGATCGTCACCCACGATGAAACGCTCGCGGCCAAAGGGGATCGCTGGGTTCACTTACACGAAGGCCTGGCCCACACAAGGAAAGAGTAAGGCCGGCATCCCGCCGGGAGACGTTCATGCGCCTCGAGAACGAAGTCTTACGTGTTGATTTCCACCCGGATACCGGTGGATTCGCCTCCGTTTTTGATAAGCGCCTCGGCTATGAATACGTCTTTGCGCCCGAGCGCGCGCTGTTATTCCGGTTGATTGTTCCGGACGGCGCAAACTTGGGCAATCATCTTGACGCGGCAGGCGCCGTGGTCGAGTTCGAGGGAACTAGGGCCACGATCCGATGCGACCTGCGCGGCGTACAGATTACCGCTGTTGCAACGCTCCAAGAAGATGCCATCGAAACCCAACTGCACGTGGTCAACCGCGGTTCGCTCAATATCGAGGAAATAGTCTTTCCATGGGTACGTGGTCTCGGCCCGATGCCCGGCTCGCGATACATCTCCCCGAATTTCTGGCTGCGCAAGATTGACGATCCCTTCGGAGGCTCTCTGGGCGGCGATCATCACTCCTGGAACGAATGGAACCAAAAACTGGTGCAGCGATATCCTGGGCACACCGCCAGCGCCTGGTGCGACTATGGCAATGGGGATCATGGCCTCGCGCTCGAAGGTCGCCAGATGGACTTTTCGATGCTCGATTTCTTCGTCCACAAGGTCATCGAAAAGGCCCGCGAGCCTGTCCGCCGTACACTTGACCTTGCCGCCGTACATCCCCGCCGTATTCGCCCCGGCGAAAGTTGGCAGTCTCCGCCCATGCGCCTGTTCGCCCATAACGGGGACTGGCACGTCGTGGCTGATACTCACCGACAATGGCTAGAAACCTGGATTCGAAAGCCGGACCGGCCGGCGCACTTCGCGGAAGCCATGGGCTGGCATTTCTTTTTCCTGAAGCATCAAGACGGTCTGGCGCGCGGCACGTATGCCGACCTGCCCAAGATGGCTGAGGCGGCGCTGGCCGCCGGTTGTCCGTACCTGCTCGTATTCGGCTGGCAGACCGGTGGTCATGACAACAGCTACATGTATCGGTATGTTCCGAACGAGGACTGGGGCGGTCGTGAAGCGTTGCAGAGAGCGATCAAGAAAGGGCGTGCGATGGGCGTCGAAATCCTCCCCTTCTTCAATGGCACTCTCGCCAATATCGAAATGCCGGAACACAAGGAGTTCGGATACCGGTGGGAGGCGAAGAGTCGTGAGGGTCATCCCCTGTACGCCGGGGACTGGTCCCGGCATAATTACGATGCGCCGACGCGCAATCGGAGCATGTTGCATCATGAGCTCTGTCCCTGTGACGAGCATCGCGTCTATTTTCTGGAAACCGTGCAACGGATAGTGCAGGAGTACGGATTCGGGAATCTGCAACTTGACCAGATTGCCGAGAAGATGTTCCCGTGTTACAACTCCACCCACGGTCATCCACACCCCGATCGCGCTTTTGTGGATGGCTTGGCCGAGGTGCTACCTAAGACGCGTGCCTTGGTGCGTGCGGCGAATCCTCGCGGCGTGATGATCTCGGAGTGCATTAATGAATTTACGGGACAGTGGTGCGACAGTTCGTGGACTTGGCAATCGCTGAATTTTCCCGAACCAATCCTATATACGCTGCCGTGGCTGATGATGAGCCACGAAGTGGATGCGCTGGAGTACGGTGACGTCAATCGGGCCTTCGCGTATAAGATGCATTTGGACTTGAAGATTGACGGGGGCGACGCGCCGATCACGAAATATCCGAAATTTGCTGACCACGTACACAACCTGGCGGACCTGCGCCGGCGGGTCAAAGACTACTATGTGTACGGTGATTTTCGGGACCAGGAGGGGCTGAATCTAACGGCCCGGCCGAATGTGATCGCCAAAGTTTTCCACAATCGTTCCGAGAACAAGCTGGGCATCGTTATCGCGGAGATTTCGGGACGGGCTTCGGCGGCCACTTTGGAGATTTCCTGGAAGCCGGTCACTGGGACGAGTCTCATCGAATCCAATCAACGCAGGGCAAGGCGAAAGAAGTTAGCGGTATCCACCAGCTTGCGTCTAAAACCGTATGAAGTGTGCGTCATCTGCCTGAATTTGGCATAGACGGCACCTCGGGCGTGCAGGGCACAAACCGGTGGCAATATGGATTCACATGGTCTAGAATATTGCTCAAGACGTGAGTGCGGCAGCCGACTTCGATTTTCACTGACGGGCATTTGGGCAAAGAGCGGAAGGTAGCGAGGAGGCAGATATGTTTCGTGGTTCGTTCGTGGCAATTGCTACACCATTCAAAAGCAACTACGACGTTGATTTTGAGGCCTATGGCCGTTTGGTGGATTTTCATCTCGAACAGGGAACGAACGGCATCGTGCCCTGCGGTTGCACCGGCGAGGCGGCTACGCTGTCGCACGATGAACAGGAGAAGTGTATGCGGTTTGTGGTCGAGCGCGTGGCGGGCCGGGTGCCCGTCGTGGCGGGCACGGGATCGAACAGCACGCGGGAAGCCGCCAAGTTGACGAAGTTCGCGAAAGAAGTCGGCGCGGACGGCGCACTGCTGATCACCCCGTATTACAATAAACCGACGCCGGCCGGTCAGATCGCGCATTATACGACCATTGCGAAGGCAGTCGAGATTCCAATCATACTTTATAATGTGCCGAGCCGCACGGGAACCAATATGCTGCCGGAGACGGTCGCCGATCTTTCCCGGATTGATACTATTGTCGCAATCAAGGAAGCGGGCGGTAACGTGGACCAAGTCTCGCAGATTCTGTCGAAATGCGACATCACGGTAATGTCCGGCGATGACAGCCTGACGCTGCCGATGATGGCGGTGGGCGCGACGGGCGTGATCTCGGTGGCCGCGAACGTTGCCCCGAACAAAGTCGCAACCATGTGCGCGGAATTCGCCCAAGGCAACCTGGAAACGGCGCGACGCATCCATTACGAGTTGATGCCGCTGTTCAAGGCGTTGTTCCTCGAGACGAATCCCATGCCGGTGAAGGCGGCATTGGCGAAAATGGGCTTGATCCAGAATGTGCTGCGACTGCCCTTGACCCCGATGCAGATGGACAAATTCGCCCAACTCGAACGCGTGCTCGATCAAATCGGCGCGGTCGCCGTCCACGCATAACCCGTGGTTCACAGGCGAAACGCTGCGGCCAGGTTCTCCTGGGGATTGGATTCACCACAAAGGCACAAAGTACACGAAGAAGCGAGCATGATCCCCTTGACTCTCTCGTATGCTACTGACTGCACTCCAATCGAGAATCCAAAATCGAAAATTTACTCTTGTCAAATAGGGGATACGGCAGATGATACGAATCTGTGTGGCAGGTGTTTTTGGCCGAATGGGCCGCCGAATCCTGGAGTTGGCGGCAGCCGCGGACGATATCGAGATCAGCGGAGCGTTCGAGGTTCCCCCGCTGGCGGGTCGGGAACTGGTGGTCGGCGCGGAGAGCCGGCATCACCAGTCCATTAAAGTCTCGGCGAATCCGGCCGCCGAGATCGCACGGTCGGACGTGCTGATTGACTTCACCGCGCCGGAAGCGTCGGTCAACAACGTGCGGACGGCGGCGGAACTGGGGAAAGCGGCGGTAGTGGGCACGACGGGCCTGTCGGAAGCGCAGAAGGCCGCTCTGTCCGCCTGCGCCGAGAAGATTGCGGTGGTGTATGCGCCGAACATGAGCGTTGGCGTCAATCTATTGTTCAAACTGACCGGCGAAGTTGCACGCTTACTGGGTCTGGATTACAACGTCGAGATTGTTGAGATTCACCATAACCAGAAAAAGGACAGTCCCAGCGGCACGGCCGCGCGCTTGGCGGAATGCGCGGCAGAAGCCTTAGGACTGGACGCAGAAGTGGACGTATCGCACGGCCGGGAAGGATTGCTCGGACCCAGGCCCACGCGTCAGATTGGCATGCATGCCCTGCGCGGGGGCGACGTGGTCGGCGAGCATAGCGTAGCGTTCATCGGCCACGGCGAGCGAATCGAACTAACCCATAAGGCCCATAGCCGCGACAACTTCGCCTTGGGGGCGCTGCGGGCGGTACGCTACGTGGTCACGGCCAAACCGGGCTTGTACGATATGCAGGGCGTACTGGGCCTCCGATAGGCACAACTGTATAGTCAGACCGGCCCACGAAACGAGAAGGCTACGGACGAATTACAACTTCAACTGAACGGCAATTTGGTCTTGGTCGCCAGATCAAAATGAAGGTTGTTGCGTACCCCCGGGATTAGACCTGCAAACGTGCCCAACAGCCCCAGCAAGCTGTTCAGGAGCCCGACAAATTGCAGCACGGTCTCCAACTGAGCGTTCACCGGCTTACAACGCGACAGCAATTTCACATGATGCATGTAGCTTCCGCCTCCCCTTTCTCCAAGATTCGACCCAAACGTTCTCGACCGATGTCGAATAGCCGTTACCGATCACCGCCAGTTCACCGTCAAGTACAACATTCGGACTTGCTCAACAAGTCAAACTGAAGCTGTAGCCGAACGTTGGTGATCAAGCTCACGAAAGTGATCAGCAGATTGAGAAAACCCGTGAGTAGTTGAACAAACTGGACTGCGGTGTTCAACTGCGCCTCGAGCGGCTTGGATCATGACAACGACTTTATGTGACACATGGCCATTCAGGTTCCCCTGTGTTCCAAAATCGGTTCCAGGATATCCTTTCAAGAAGTATAATACCATATTCGCTTACGCTATTGCGACTAGGCGGTACGCGACGGGATAGTTATCGAATGTAACCGGGCGCGGGTCGGAGCAGGTATGGGCCATGAGAAGGTTTCGTATTTCATTGATAGGATGGCGGCCCGACGAGCACGTCTTGTAGGCCGCATGCGTCGAGTCCGCTCTACGTCTAACGCTGTCGATGGGATTGTTTTTTGGAGGTAGAAACGAGTGAACCTTTCTCTTCAGGTCATCGGATTGCTTTACGCGATACAGCCCGGGGCCGACGTCAACAGTCAACAGCCTTGGACAAATTCGCTGGGGATGACGATGCGGCCCATTGCGCCCGGTACGTTCCGGATGGGCGAGTCCAATCCTACGACTGCCGAAGTGAATGCGCCGCCGGAGTTGACCACGGGCGACTGGGACGAGCAGCCGGTCCGCGAAGTGAAGATTACTCAGCCATTTTTCATGTCCGAAACGGAAGTTACGGTGGAGCCGTATCGGCAGTTTCACCCGGATTATTCTGGTTCCGGCCCCTTCGCTTCGGGCGTCAGTTGGTACGACGCGGTGGCGTTTTGCGACTGGCTGAGCGCGAAGGAAGGTAAGCCGTACCGGCTGCCGACGGAAGCGGAATGGGAGTACGCTTGCCGGGCAGGCACGACTACGTGGTTCTCCTCCGGCAACACGCCCCTCGCTGACGGCGAGCCGAATTCCTGGGGTCTGCGGAACATGCACACGGGCGTCGGCGAATGGTGCCTGGACTGGCACGGCATGTATCCCGACGGCAGCCAATCCGACCCGGTCGGGCCGGATGGCGGCATCGTGAAAGTGTATCGCGGCGGACCCGAACTGTCGAGACTCACGTATGAGCCGTATTATCGCCGGTCCGCGAATCGTGGCGGTGTCGCTCCCGGATATCCGCCCAAATCCACGACCGGACCGAATGGCGCGGCCGGTCATCCGATTGGTTTCCGCGTAGTGCAGGCGCCGATGCCGTCTACAAAACTTTGGCGCGCCGAGATTCCCTGGGCGAGCCAATGCATCAAGCAGACGACCGCCGAGGCCAAGCGGGGTCCGGACCCTGGCCGGCTCCATTTCCGGAAGCGCCCCCTGCTTTCGGTGCCGCCGGAGAACTGTCCGCGCGAGGAGATTCTGGCGGCGGGGCTGCATCCCGCGATGCTGCGGCACAATCACAGTCCGGGACTCGTCGCCTGCCCGAACGGCGACCTCCTCGCCACGTACTTTACCGCGACGCCGGAAGAGTACAGTCCGGGGGTGGCGTTCATCGCCACGCGCTTGCGATTCGGCGCGGACCAATGGGACATGCCGTGCCTGTTCTTCGATTTTCCGGACGCTGCGGAAGAGACCACGCTGCTCTGGAACGACGGCGGCACGGTCTGGCACATCACGGGCGGCGTCGGAATGCCGGGTGTGCCGTTCAAATGGCATAGCTCGAAGGACAACGGGGCAACGTGGGACGAGGTCAAGTATCCGGTATTCACAACGCCCATTGGCCCGCACACGGCGCAGCCGATCACCAGCGCGTTCCGTGACAAGGACGGCACGATTTACGTTGCCAGTGACGGCGAGGGCGCCACGTCGGTCTTGTGGGGCAGTCGCGACGAGGGGCGCACGTGGGCCGATACCGGCGGGCGCACGGGCGGGCGACACACGGCGTTCGTGACGCTGAAGGACGGGCGTATTCTGGGGATGGGCGGCAAGAATTCGAACCTGGACGGTTACATGCCGCGGTCCATCAGCGGCGACGGGGGCAAGACCTGGGAGATCAGCAAGACGCCTTTCCCGGCACTCGCGGCCAATCAGCGGCCCACGCTGATCCGCCTTCAAAGCGGACGGCTGTTCATGGTGGGCGATTGGCAGGATTATAACGAGAAACAACCGGAAGCCGTGCGCGAACGCGGTCTGCGCGGCTCTTACGTCGCGCTGTCGGACGACGAGGGCGAGACTTGGCACATCAAGACGCTGCCGGGGACTGAACCCCACGAGAGCCGGGGCTATCCCACCGTCGGGTATTGTGTCTCCGCACAATCGCCGAACGGGCTGATTCATCTCATCACGAGTATGAATCCGCAGAACCTTCACTTCGAGATGAACGAGGCCTGGATACTTTCCGATGCGGGAATGACGGAACCGATCGAGCCAAAGGGCGAAGTCCGAAACTACGAGGAACATTACCTGGACGGCAAACCCAAGGCGAGATGGTCGGCGATGATAGCCGAGGACGGACGCTACCTCTTGCACGGCGTCGAGAAGTGGTTCTATGCGAGCGGCGAACTGCAATGGGAAGCCTCCTATGACCGCGGTCGCAAGGTCGGGTCTGAAACGTTCTTCAATGATGACGGCGTTAAGCACTGGAGTTGGGAACATCGCGCGTACGGCACCAGCACCTGGACCCAGTGGCGAGCGGATGGACAGAAGACGTTCGAGTCCACTTGGAGGGAGTTGAAAATGAGAAGCAATGAGCAATGAGCAACGAGCAATGAGTAGGTTCTGAGCGACGAGTGTGAGGGGTCCTGTTTTGCGTAAGTTGTTGGCGTGCAATGGGGAAAGGGCGGTGTGGGTTGGGGATTTGAGGTGAAAAACGGTGCAAAATCGGTGAAAAACCGTACATTTTTTTGGGAAAACCGATCATTATTCGTGAAAAAGCGTGCAAAATTGGTGAAAAAGCGTGATACATTTTGGTAGGAATTGGGCAGAAGAAGGCTGTAGGCCGTAGGCTGGGGACTGTAGGAGTTCGGAATGCGGATCCTCCTTCGCCAAGGCTTCGGAAGGCAAGGTGCGGAACGTTCCGATTGCGGATTTCGGATTGAACGGTTTCCGCCCGAGGCGGACAGGTGCGGATTTGTGGATTGAGCCGACTGCGCCCGAGGCGCACAAGTCCGCCTGAGGCGCACAAGTCCGGCAGAGGCAGACAATCCTGCCGGGGGGCGGACGAGTACGCCAGGTAGACCGATCTCCCGATGTCGGGGACGGGAATCCAATTCATTGTTCGCAACCCTTTCAAGTGATTGGCTTTAGGCCTGTACTTGCTCATTCGGCATTCGCAATTTCCAATTCGGCGATGCAAATATCTCTCCATATATATAGCTCCGGGCGTTGCACTGCTTGGGTAGAAGGTACGAAAAAGATGAAACATATCGAAGGGTCGAGGTGCAGGGTACGGGGTTTAGGGATTGCGGAGTGGGCCCCCGTTCGATTCCCACGGTGGAGGGGGAGGCGAAAGGGATGCGGGGCGCAGTTCAGTTGACAATTCTGTCAAATATAGTAAGATAGTCGCTGAAGCGGAAGAGTGTAGGTCGAACGAAAAACGCGTCAAAGATTTGTGGTCGCCACGGTGTTTCGAAATGGTATCATTCTGACGAAGGAGGTGTGTTGGGCGATGCGTTACAAGGGACGAGAGTTTGAATTCAGAATAGATGGGTATACGCCCAAGAGCATACCGATGAATCGTCTGGCGGAGTACATGGCGCATTTGGCGAGTCTCCTGGGCGAAAACAAGAGCGTCCATTTTCTCCGTGTCAAACCGGGGAGCACGTGCGTCTGCGCGGCAGTCGAGAACGAAGCGGAGCCCAAAGTTCGTGCCCGCCTTCGTATCGCTAAGCTGGGAGACGAGCAGGCCGAAGAGACGAAAGTCGTAAGGCGATTGAATCGTTTGCTTGTCGAGGACAATGCGTGCGGGGCGCTTACGGGACCGGATCGAAAGAAGATACTGGAATTTCCGGGGAAGGAACGATTGTAGTGCAGGGCAAACTGTGCTCCCGGGCGCTTCTTCACCAGATCCACTGTGCCTATTTTCGTCAGACCAACTCTTCGGCGGGCACTGCAAGTTTCGGGTCATACTGGACGTCAAGCCAGTGCAGCATGGCCAAGTTGCGAATGGCAGAAGCCAAGTCAGTCTCGGAAAGAGGAGGTTTGCGTTTCTGTTTCCAGTCCATGACGGCACCCAGCACTTCTCCTTCCAACGGTGTGACCTTGCGACGCTTCTTGAGTTTGTCGGCGGCGAACAAGACAGTAGCGGTAATCTCCGCCTGGTTGGTATCCACCCGTGTGAAAAGGTCGGTGGTTTTTTCGATAATGTTTGACCAGCGACCTAAGGCCCCCTCGTACTCTTTCCGCACCCGGTCATAGTTGGGGCCGACACCAACCCTGAACATTCGGCCCAAGCGCTCTTCCTGGAGCAGATTGTCATTGACCAGTCTGGTCTGCACCGTTTTCAGGCCGCTGCTGAACGGTCCGAAGCTGCCCTCGTTATACTCCAATCCCGTAGGCAATCCTTCCCGTGTCGCCACATAGGCAATTTTTTGGAAGATTACGCGTCCGACGGGCCAGCAAAAGGGCTGTGCCTCGAGCCGCCGCACAATCTCGACCAAAGCAACCCACGCGGGATTCAGAGCCCCGGGCGTCGCCACCGTAGAATGTGCACGCGACGGCACGTTCAGCGGTGGCGCCGAAAGGAACTCCTTAGTCAATTCCTTCGGCGGCGTTCCGTACGGGGCATAGAGTTCGACGGGAATGTTCATCGTACTGAGGTACCGATACATCAGCGGGCCGACGTCGCGCCATTCGAGTTGGCCGTTCCCGCAGCCGAGCGGCGGCACCGCAATTGAGGCAATCTCCCACTGTCGAACGCGGTCTACCAGAACCTGTAGCCCGCGTTCGATGTCTTCGATTCGGGAAACAGACTTCCAGTGGTCCTTGGTCGGGAAATTGACAATTTGCGGGGGAAAGACAGACCGATACAGATACGGAACGCCGGGGCGTACCTCGCCCCGCTCGCAGCGGCGGGCATAGTCCTCGAACATGTCTGGAAAGCGCTTCTTAAATTCCAAGGCGATGCCCTTGCCCATCACGCCCACGCAATTGACCGTGTTAACCAGGGTTTGCGCCTTGGAGTGCAGAAGGTCGCCCAGGAGGACTTTGATTTCCTTGCTTTTAGAAAAAGAACCCATGCCTCACCTCGACAGTCACATGAACGCCTAAGGCCTGCCAACGATGAAGAGCTGCCGGATTGGCCACGTACGCCCCGATTATGAACTCAGGCGAAACCCTATCCGGCACCAATACCTCGGCACACTTCTCTGACTTGTGTCGCATCTCGTCAATCGGATCGTCCGGATGCGTCCAGTATTGCGCAAATACCCGCGAACTGTCCAATAGATCGAGGCCCGTTGCGACCGGGCGGAAGACCACATAGTCGCTTGATGCATTCCGGTCCGCCACGATGACGCCTGGCAGATCCAGCACCCCACCATGAAACCGAAGCACGCAGATCGTGTCGTTTTGTGCCCTGACCTTGCTCAACATCGGGTTGTGGGCATCGAAGTACAGATTCACGTACTCATGCAGCCTGCGCGCACCAGGTATCCGCTTGTTTGCGCGCTTGGCCTGTATCTGCTCCATCGCTATTGAAAGATGGTCCACTGGCGACGCTTGGACATGGGACAGGATTCCCAACTGGAGTATGGTCGTGACGTTATCGATAGGCGTGACGTAATGCAACTCTCGAATGTCTTCCCGCTTCAATCGCCGCCCTCCTCGCCCCTGACGCGGACTGCTACGCCACCCCCAACGGTTCATTGGGAGGAATGTTATCATTCAGATTGGTCGCGAGGGAATCAAGCAAGAGCGGCGACGTTCCTCCACCAGGAGAGCACCATTTCTCAAAGCGGATGGCGGCGGCTCGCGTGAGCATCAAAGTTTCCCTTTGAAGGCGCGATCGAGGATGGAAGGGAGCAAGGCGTCGAGTTCGGCGGCGGTTTCGGATTGGTGGCGCTTCGCTGTATCAGCTTCGGCCTGCAAGGCGTCGAGTTTAGCGACGATGCAGTGTTGTTCACGAAGAGATGGAACGAAGACCAGGTAGGCCTTCAGTCTAGTTCCTGTCAAGTGAGAAATCGTAGTCTGGGTTTTCAGTTCAAGCCAATGGCCTTCATTGGCCGCCCAGAACAAGTGATGAAGCACAAACCTGGGCAATGCGCGTTTATCGTGACACCTGATCCGATGAAGGGCCTTTTGGTAACAACACCCGGGAATCTCATTGTTCCAAATCGCAGCCTTGGGCCAAGGTCAAGTTCGATTATCAAATTACCGCAATAGCAAAGGCACGAACGGTAAGCGCTATCTACTCGAACGATGAAGATATTCGTAGGTTTGCCAAGATCGAAGGAATTACGGTCGTGTCGATCTGGGACCTTCCCGACCCACCGCCCGCGCAGCCCGATCTTCCGAACATTGAGGCGTCGGCGGATACTCAAGATATCTGAGGGGGAGTGCCGCGGCCTCCGGCCGTCATAATTCTCCCTTGAAGGAGTTACGGTGCGGGGAGGATTGTGAAATGTGGAAGGATCGTTTCCACTCGGTACCGAGCGAGGTTGTCTCCGAGGCGGTTGCGTCGCGTTGCGGTTGCAGTGAGAGCCGTACGCATACCCACCCGGTTGCCGTCCCAGTATCCCTATCGGGAGGGCTTCAGGTCGGCGGCGATGGTTTCAAATTGGTCGAGGGCGGCTTGTAGGTCTTCGGCGATTTCCTGGGCAATCACATCGGGGGCGGGAAGGTTGGCGGAGTCTTCCAGGGATTCATCTTTGAGCCAGAAGATATCGAGGTTCGCCTTGTCCCTTTTGGTCAAGTCATCGTAGGCGAAAGATTTGAATCGGTCGGTCTCTTTTCGCAGGTGGCGATTTGCGGGGTTAAAGCACGCGACGAAGTCGTCGAGGTCCGCGCGTTTCAGTGGGTTTTCTTTGAGGGTGAAGTGCTGATTGGTGCGGAAGTCATATATCCAGAGCGACTTGGTCCAGGGCTTTTCGCTGGCGGGTTTGCGGTCGAAGAACAGGACATTCGCCTTGACGCCTTGGGCGTAGAAAATGCCGGTCGGCAAGCGCAGCAGGGTATGCACGTCGGCATCGTGAAGGAGTTTACGGCGGACGGTTTCGCCGGCACCGCCTTCGAACAGCACGTTGTCCGGCACGACAATAGCTGCGCGTCCGTGCTGCTTGAGAATGGTGAAGACGTGCTGCAGGAAATTGAGCTGTTTGTTGCTGGTGGAGGCCCAAAAATCGTCGCGCACCACAACAAGGCTTTCTTTCTGTTGTTCACCGGCCTCATTTATAACCGTCACGCTGCTCTTCTTGCCGAACGGCGGATTGGTGAGCACCATATCAAATTCGCCGTGTCTTGCGGCCAAGGCGTCCTTCACGAGAATGGGGCTGTCGTCCCCGCCGATGCCGTGGAGCACGAGGTTCATCACGCAGAGGCGCGCCACACTGTCCACCAATTCGACACCGAAAAGCGTATTGGACTTGAGACGCCGTTTCTGGGCCTTGTCGAGTTGATATTGGCGGGAAACGAAGTCGTGCGCGGCCAGCAAAAAGCCGCCGGTGCCGCAGGCCGGATCGCAAATGACGATACCCGGCTCGGGCCGCATGACGTCCACCAGCGCCTTGATAAGCGCGCGCGGTGTGAAGTATTGGCCCGCGCCCCCTTTCACGTCTTCGGCGTTCTTCTGCAACAGCCCTTCGTAGGCGTCGCCCTTCACGTCCGCGTCGAGCGAGGTCCACTGTTCGCGATCGATCAGGTCCGCGACCAACCGCCGCAGCTTGGCCGGGTCTTGAATCTTGTTCTGGGCCTTGCGGAAGATCACGCCGATCATGCCCGGCTGTTTGCCCAATTCCTCCAGCGTGTGGCGATAATGGATTTCCAGCGCGTCACCGTCGAGTTTCATCAGCGCTTCCCAGGAGTACTGCCGCGGAATGGGCGACGCCTTGTTATACGGCGGTTTGCTCTGCTCGTCCGCCATCTTGAGGAACAGCAGAAACGTCAACTGCTCAACGTAATCCCCGCAAGATAACCCATCGTCCCGCAGGATGTTGCAGTAGTTCCAGAGCTTTTGGACAATGTACTGGGAGTGGTTCGCCATCCTTGTAAGTCCTTACGCACCTTTTGGTTGTAACGGTTGATTTGGTCCAGCCGCCAAGCGGAATGTATACAGTTGACAAATCCCGCTCCCCTGCGTATATTAAGTTATAGCCTGCTTCATCTGAAAGCCGACTCCATGTCGTCGAAGGGTATCCTTCTCAGGATGATGGCGGGCTTAACTTATTTGCCGTTGTCAAAAGGTTTCCCTTCTTGTAGTAATTCCGGCTTCCCTCGTACTTCTCAAAATCGTACAGATCGATTACCAACGCAATCCGATCTTTGACATACTCATAATGTCGCAACTCGCCTTTCTCGAACACCCGCTGGACGGACCAACATAGATAGTCCGCTATCGCCAAGAGGGGCTCCAGCCGCGGGGTCTGTACGTTAAAAACGACCTGCGAATGAATCTCGGAGCGGTCCCAACGTTTGGAAAAGCGGTCTGTGGCCTTGGCGAGCGCGCGGTCGAGGTTGGCATTCCGTGTCGTTGTGCCGCGCGCCGCCACGTTCAGCACCAGCCTTTGACCGAGCCGCAGTTTGTTCTTCAACAGGTGCGACAAAAGGTCCGCGTAGAATTCCGACTCGCGGTTATTGTGTTTCTTTGCATATAGCGACGGTATCTTGCGTCCCACCACCATTTCCAGACTACACTCCATGGTCCTGATATAGCGGAACAAACGCTCCCGGACTTCCGGTGGGTCAGCAGTCGCATGGAAGTAAAATCCTCCGTTAGCAATTCTCTTGGCGACGCTTGGAATTCGATTCAGATACTCGTCGGCCTCCACCGCGCGCTGAAGGTCCAGCACGTCCCGGCGTGTCGTTTTCAGGTCCGCGCTGAACTTGACCATGCCGATCCCAAAAGCCAACGAAACACCGGGCGAGCCGATTGAGACTACGCGGTTCTTGTCAAAGAACGTAGTGTCACCCGCCTCATCCAGGAAGCGGTGGCTAACCTCGAGCGTTTTGCCGGCGCTACCTGCTTCTCCGGCCACGACTACCGATTCCCTCGCTCTGCGGTTGCGCCGATCGGTTCCAGTACGGGCGCCGCCGGTACGTCGTTGGGGTCTTGCGGTACAAGTCGGCCGGAGAAGGCCTTTTGAAGAATCGCCTGGCGCAGGCGGTCGGCGCGTTTGAAATTGGCGGTGGCGAGGTCCTCCAGTTCGTCCACCACGGAAAGCCGCCGTTCGACCTCGGCCACGATGCGCTCCTGCTCGGCAAATGGCGGAGCGACAATTGGCAGGTCCCCCACTTTGTTTACGCTCAATGTGTAGAGACCCGAAGTCGAACTAGCAACCAATTCGACGTAATGGCGACCACCGGGAGAAAGCAGCCAATGAAGAATCCACTTTGCGATGCGAGTCAGCACAAGCCGAACCTTAATGACGTGATTCTGATGAAGGCATGGATCAATTGAACCGTCCCAAATCGCCAGTCGCCCAATCTGGTCTTTGCTGCCGTTGCCTTCAACCACAAGTAGGTCCCCTGCGGAGAGGAGCAGTTTCTGAATGTCCGCATCCTCAACGCCAATCTCTTCCACGTCATCAAGGCGGAGTTCATTCGCGTAGACGTTTGCAACCCGAAGGTAAGGAAGCCGTTTAACAAGTTTCGTCCGCTTGGGGTTTTTCGTCAGTCCGCCGAATGTAAATCCAAGTTGCTCCAGACGTGCCCATGTCCAGCCTTCGGGCAGAGCCGGCAGATCCGTGGTGTCCGGCTGTTGAGGTTCCCGGTAGGGCTTGGGTTTCTTGCCGGTGGTCTTCTGGCGCTGTTCCCATTGGGCACGGCGCTCTTTGAGGATACGCTGCAACAGGACCTCGGCGGGTTCGTATTTGACCGCGGATTTCGCGGATGGCGCGGATGAACCGCTCTCGTTATCCGTGCCATCCGCGTAATCCGCGGTCTTACTTAACTCGGCTTCGGTGGGGACGAGTCGGCCTTCGCAGGCGGCCTTGAGGACGCTGGCGCGGTAGCGTTTGAGGTTGGCCTGCACGCGTTTCAACGCCGCCACCCCCGCCTCCAACCGCGTGAACTGCTCCTCGATTTCCTCGACAATCCGCCGCTGCCGTTCACGAGCGGGGTAGACAAAAGGAAAATCCCGTATGGTCGAAGGCTTGACGCGCATGAGGGAGCCCCCAACACCCGATACATTCGATGCAAGGAAATCACGAACACCCGTTTGCTGGAGAAAATAGCAGAGATACGCTGGCTCGACAGTTCCCGAAGGAGGAAATACTATCCATTCAGTTGAAGCTATTTTCGTGTGTGGCGTGAAGTCTCCAACTATCCAGGCTCTGTTGATCCGTGGATTTATTTTGCAGAGCAAGACCGTTTGGGGTGTGACGAGTTGTTTGCTCGAGCCGATTTCATTGCCAAGCAAGATTTCCGGCTTCCCACCGGCAAAGCTTGGCACACTATATAGCTCGAAGCGTTGTTCCGGCGACTTGAGGGGATTAACACTTTGCCCTCGCTGCACGCATAACTTTCCCAACGTAGTTTGGCTCCAGTCTGCCATGTCGAGTATGCCGCACTTCTTAACTTCGGATTTCGCGGCAGACGCGGATGAGGAAAGCGGTTTATCCGCGCAATCCGTGTAATCCGCGGTCATTCTCCGTTTCATGCTGCCAGCGCCTCATTTAGTTCGTCGAGCAATTTCGGAAGCTCACTCCCAAACAATTGGTGCGCTCGCCCGAGTCCGCCTTTCTGATTGAAGGGGCTGAGTTCAAAATCATCGGTTCCGATGGCGAGGCTGGTAGCGACGTGGTCGCGGATAAGTCCGAGCCACTCGCGCTGCTCCGCCGTAAACTTGCGACCCAAGGTCTCCTGCTGCTTGATCCACGTCTCGAAACGTTCTTTCACCGAGACCGAGAATGGTCTCAGTACGGTCTCCAGCCCGAGCGTGTATCCTACCAGTGATACCAGATCGGTCAGCACGCGGCGTCCGCTCCCGAACACTTTAGACCGGTCAATTCTTTCATAGGCGCGCCACAGGGCGTCGGGCGTCCACTGGCGCGGCGGCTTCTCGATGACGTTCGCCAGCTCCCGGATTTGTTCAAACGTCAACCGTTGCCGATACGGTCGGTTGTAGAGAATCTGAAGCGCGGTAATCTCATCCTTATTCTCCGCGATGAACTGCCGGAATGATTGGACCACTCCCTGGGCGGCTTCGAGCGCGTTGGCGTCGAAACCCGCTTCCAGCATCCGGTCCTGGCTGATCGTATCAATGGTCTGTTCCGCTTCCCGCTGCAGCTCGATGAGCCGGTGGCGGAATTCGGGCTGGGTCGCGAGCGGCGCAACGGCCTCGCTCGCCAATAGGTTCATCGCTTCTCTCAGTTCCTTCGCGGTCGGTTTGTATTCCGGGTCCTTGCCTTCTTTGGCTTTCGACTCGACGACGTCGGGGTCTATCGCATCCAGCACGGCGCTCGCAATGCCGCGCAAGTCATGGCCGCCGGAAAGCTCGCAGAGTTCGGCTTTCGCCTTATCGTCCAGTTCCCGATCAAGTCGGAGCAGGCGTCCGGCCAGGCTCGATAGCGCATCGGGCTCCCGATTCCCCAAGGCGATGACTTCCAGGAGCTTGCTGAAGGGTACCGTTCGTTTGCGTTCCAATGGCGCCGAATCCGTCTTGTCCCTTTCACATACGCCGACGGCATCCACAATAACGAAATGCGTCTTACTCTTCGCATCAGGGGTCACCGCCTGAAACTCGGTATCCGGAATGACGCGGACACCGCGGCCTTTCATCTGCTCGAAGAAACCGCGCGATCGTACCGAGCGCATAAAGAACACGATTTCGAGGGGTTTGATGTCGGTCCCGGTGGCGATCATATCTACCGTCACCGCGATGCGGGGGTTGTAACTGTTGCGGAAGGACGCGATGAGGTCATCCGGTTTGGCCCCGGTGGTGCGGTAGGTGATCTTCTGGCAGAAATCATTGCCTTTGTCGAAGACCTCGCGGCAGATGCGAACGATGTCGTCGGCGTGCGAGTCGTCTTTGGCGTAAATAAGCGTCTTGGGGACTTCGGTGCGGCCAGGAAAAATCTCCGCGAACAGTCGGTCGTGGAAGGTCTCGAGCACGGTGCGGATTTGGTCTTCGGACACCACGTCGCGGTCGAGTTGTTCCGCCGCGTAGGTCAGGTCTTCGTCGAGCAGTTCCCAGCGGCGTTTCCGGGTCTGGCGGTGGCGCTTGTCTACGTAGAAACCCTTCTCGACTTTCGAGCCGGATTCCGTGATCTCGGTGTGGATGCGGTACACGTCATAGTTAACGTTGACGCCGTCGGCGACGGCCTTTTCGTGGGGATACTCCATGACGAGGTTCTGATTGAAGAATCCGAGGGTCTGTTTCGACGGGGTAGCGGTCAGACCGATGATATGAGCGTCGAAATATTCGAGGACTTGCCGCCAGAGATTGTAGATGGAGCGGTGACATTCGTCGGTGATGATGAAATCGAAGGTCTCGATGGGGATTTCGGAATTGTATTCGACGGGAAGCGGCTCTTTGTAGAGCGACTCAGCGGCGTCAATGCCCAAGTCATCCAGGTCGGGGGCGGGGGCCGACTCGCCCTTGAGCATCGAGTAAACCCGCTGAATGGTCGCGATACAGACCCGGCTGACTCGATCGAGTTGGTTCGATTGGAGACGTTGGATGTTGTATAGCTCGGGAAATTTGCGTCCATCGTCGGGGGTGACGAACTGTTGGAACTCTTTGAGCGTTTGTTTTCCGAGGTTGCCGCGGTCCACCAGGAAAAGCACGCGGCGCGCGTCGGCGAATTTGATGAGGCGGTAGACGAAATTGACGGCGGTGAAGGTCTTGCCGCTGCCGGTGGCCATTTGGATGAGGGCGCGGGGTTTGTTGGCGGCCAGCGAGCCCTCCAAATTAGTAATCGCGGTCACCTGAGCAGGCCAGAGGCCGTCGGTGATCAGCGGTGGAAACTCCCGCATACGCTGCGTCAATTGGGAGAGCTCCTGCACCCACCCCGCCAACGTTTCCGGCCGATGAACTGCAAAGACGGGACGGCTGCGCGGTTCCGGGTCCAGGCCGTTGGTGAAATGGGTCTCGACCCCGGTGCTCTCGTAGGAAAAGGGAAGCGGGGTCGCCCATGACGGGACCCCGAAAGGGATACCGGTAACATATTTCTGCGACTGTGTCTCCACGCCATGCAGGGTCCGTCCGGCGGGTTTCGCTTCGATGGTCCCCAAGGCCTTGCCGGCGGCGAAAAGCAAGTAATCGGCCTCGCCGTGGCCGCGTTTCATCGAGACTTCTCGCACGGCGACGCCAAGCGACGCGGACAGGTTGATCAACGAGCGGTCCTGCACAGTCCAGCCAGACTGAGCGAGCATGGCGTCGATCTGCTGTCGCGCTTTATCCTCGGGCGTCATCGTAGTATTGAAGAGAGCCTGGGTCGCATGAAGATATCCCCACTTCGCACACTACATTAACGAACACGGGAGGAAATTGCCACCACGTACCGGGCCGGAGTGTCCACCATCCGAGCGGGGTTGATTCGGTGGGCGGGAATGCTTAGCCTAGGGCGGATTTTTGGATGGTTAGCGGGGCGTGAGGGGAGTTGGAATCGTGTGTTTCTTGACGGGTTTGGGATGATGTGGACGTTGTTGTTGGCGATGGTGGCGGTCGGGGCGGGGGAGGAATTTCCGGTGCGGTTCTTGTCGCCGGAGGATTTGGAGCAGGCGCAGGGGGTTGGGTTGGCGGCGCAGTTGCCGGACGAGACAGCGGTGTTGATCTCGGCGGACCCGAGCCAGCCGCAGCTTTGGCATATGCCGGTGGCTTCGGAGGCGTTGGAGGGGGAGGTCCGGGTCTGGTATCAGCGGGTGAACAAGGGGGAGAAGGAGTACAGCGATCAGCGGACGTTGTGCGTCGGGCACATTCGCGGCGGGGCGTGGAACACGCCGGTCCTCGACCCGGTGCCGCCGGCGTGGGGCGGCGCGAATAACGTGGTGCTGCGGCGGTCGCCGCATCCGGCGACGTGGGGCGGATTCAACGTGTTTCAGATGGCGCGGTTCAACAACCTGTACTATCTGCTTTATTGGGATCAGCCGGACAAGAAGGGCGAGGCGGGGGCGATGCCGGCTACCTCGAAAGACGGTTTGCATTGGGAGAAAGACCCGCGGGGCACGGTGTTTACGGAGCACAACGACGCGTACACGTTGCTGGCGAAGGACGGGGAGTTTCTGCTGTATCAGACGATGCTCGAGGATTGGCCGGACAAGCCTTATCCCGACAATCTGGATAAGAAGCGGCGGGTGCAGTGCCTGCGTACGTCAAAGGACTTGATGACGTGGACACCGCAGGCGCCGTTGTTGCGTCCGGATGATAAGGACAAGCCGGAGGCGGAGTTTTATCTGATGAAGGTTTTCGCGTATGGAGCGCGTTACGCGGCGCTATTGATGAAATACTATGCGGACCCGCAGAAACCGATGAAGCATAGCGCGCGGCTCGAATACGAACTGCTCGTGAGCCCGGATGCGCGCCACTGGCAGCGCCCGTTCCGCGAGACGAATCTCGGATTCTGGTCGTATGCGGACCCGTTCGTGGACGCGGGCAAGTTGTGTTTTGCGGTCTACCAGGAGAGCGGTATGAACCTGGTGAAGTATCGGCAAAATCGTCTCACCGGCGTGACGGCGGAAACGGACGGGGAGTTCATGACGCGGCCGTTTGCGACGCCGCCGGCAGAGCTGGCACTGGACGTGAACGCGGCGGATGGAACGGTGGCGGTGGATCTGTTGGATGCGAATAAGACACCGCTAGGCGGATTCGGGCCGTGCCGCGTCGAGGGAGTGAACGGAGAGCACGTGCCGCTGGTCTGGGATGGGTTCACTTCGACTCAGATACCGATGAGCACGTGCCGGCTGCGTTTTCGCTTGCATCATGCGACGGTGTATGCCATAACAGCGGCCGGAAAATAGCGCTGATAATAAGACTCGAAGCAGAGGAGATGCACTTTTGTCTGGGATCATGCCGCGTAGAACTTCGGGAAATGGAAGCGCCGTGAAGCTGAGGAAAGAGGACAGCGTGTTGCATCTGCGTCGTCGTCTGGCCTTCGAACCGGCGCTGATCGCGGAGATGCGGGGTGTTCAGCGCAGCACACGACGGACCATCTCGGCACGGTTGCTGTTTACGGCACTGACCGGGGCGTTGGTAGCGGTGGGCGCGACGGCGATGGGGTTCGCGGGCTGGACCAGTTTTGTGGGTTCGGACTCGGCTGCGCTGCAGCGAATTTCCGGCGCGCTG
Organism: Candidatus Hydrogenedentota bacterium; assembly: GCA_016209895.1. Classification (GTDB taxonomy): domain Bacteria; phylum Hydrogenedentota; class Hydrogenedentia; order Hydrogenedentales; family SLHB01; genus JACQVH01. The sequence continues at coordinate 37,453 of JACQVH010000059.1, forward strand.
CTCGAGGCGCTGCGGAGCGACAATCTCGAATTGGCGCTCGCGGTAAGCGCCGAAAGCGAGGAAGGGATTCGCTTGTTGGAGTCGGAACAAGAGCGGGTCAGTCTGTCGGAATCGCGCGAGAATTCGGCTGTGGACGCGACCCGGGCATCCTTGAAAGAGAACTTGACGGAATTGCGCGATCAGTTGAAACAGCAGGGAGTCGAGTTCAGCCGATTGACTCCCTTGGCCTTCGGCGGCGTGCGGGCTCGCATTCAGAATCCCGAAACTATGAATAGGCCGGTGACGGTGGTGGTGGGCGACGTGTTCTTTGCAGTGGGAGAAGTCACGTATGGCTTTGAATTAACGGCCCGGCGGTGTGGCGCGGACTATATCATCACTGAGGTCTGGCAATGCAGTCCGATGGCGGTCCAGCCGGACTCGTTGAGGGAATATACACAAGCCCTTTACCGCGCCGTTCGGGAAGCGCCGGGTACGGGGGAGAACGGCGTGCGGATCAGTGGCGCGAGGTGCGTGTACGTAGCGTTGTAGGCCATAAAAGGAGGGAGCGGCGGGCCTTGGGTACCCGCCGCTCGGTGCGGGGAGTGCCTGAAACCTCGGTCCGTGTATCTTGGCGCAAGAGGGTCACGGCTTGAGTTTTCTTACCTGAAACCATTTGGGCTGCGGTCTATTGGCCTCAGACTACTCAGCACGTTTGAGCCAGCCGGCTTGGGCTGCGGAACGAACTTCGGTGAGAGGAAGTCGTTTTTTCCGGCGGCTCGTAATTGGTCTCAAGCACTGGGCGCACTATACCACAATATATTGTGGCTGTCAAGAGTTATTTTTTGACAATTTTTTGGCATAAATACCAGGCCTTGGATAGCTCTATAAAATGATGCTATATATAGTGTTATCGCTTGTGTCTTTTGTGTAGGCGTGCCTTGGATTGTTCGGCACGGGTAGCCTGCTGGAGAGAATTAAGTTGGTTTTGATTCTGAAAGTGAAGCAAGAACAGCGGCGGGTTTGTGTCGGCGGTATTCGTTCTGCTAGTGTTTGAGATGGTTTGGCGTTTTGAGGAACAGAATATGCCCCTTTTTGAGTACTACTGCGAGGATTGCGATTCGCAGAGCGAGATTCTGGTGCGGGGAAAGGCGCGGCCGGCGTGTCCGAAATGCGGTTCGAAGCATCTGGTGAAGATGCTCAGTACCTTTGCCCCGATGACGGGTAGTTCGGCGCGGCCTCAACCCCCGGTGGGCTGCGGGGTATCAAACTGCTGTCGCCTTCAAGAGGGAGGATGCCCTCATAATTAGTGCCGAGTGCTGAGTAGAGGGTGGGCGCACGAGTGAGGGGCAACCCTTTTGGGAGAGAGTAAAGGGGGGACCGCCCGGACCGGCCGGTCAAGGGGTTGGGCCTGGACGTTTAATTTCCCTTGATGCTGATTAGGCCGGACCGGGGCGGTTCCCCGCCTTTTTCGCCGATTCGCATTTGGGACGCTTCGCGGTTGACGTGCGCGCCTTCCGCCAACATGGCGAACTCGCTCCGCAGGGGGATACCGCGAGGCGGCTCCTCGTGCTTACGACGAATTCCTGAGTCGCTGTCTTCCGCTACCGGCGTGTACTCGGATGTGTCGCCACACAAAGAACGAGTTTTCGGGTAGGGGGAGATAGGCTCCCGTTGTTGAAATGAATAAGCGATCCACCAATTGATTGAGTAATCCGCAGCCAGCGGATGGTGCTTGCTGATAATACAAGAATTGGAGTAGTTCCGTTACAGGAGCGAGCGACCGGCTTTCTGAACTGAAATATTACTCCTGGATTTCCGGGTAAGGGCGTGCTAAAATGATACTATGTGATTTGGGGGTACAGTTTCTGAGGCGTGAAATGAGAAAGGGACCACCTATGAAAAAAGTGTTGGTACTGCTCGTAGCATGTTCGCTGGCCATGTTTGTCGTCGTTGGGTGTGCGCCAAAGAGTCCGGAGCCGGCGGCAACTCCGTCGGAAGGTGGCATGAAACCGATGCAAGACATGCCGCCTGCAGCGGCGCCTGCGCCGTCCCCGGCGGAGCCGGAACCCGCGCCTGCGCCCGAGACGGCTCCGGCACCCGCGCCTGCACCTGAGCCAGCACCGGCACCAGCGGAACCGGCTCCTGCGGCGCCGGAAGCGCCTGCAACCCAATAAGCGTATCACGTCAAGAGCCTGCGTGCATCCGCACGTAGTTGCGTGTAATTTGGCGGATGGGGGCGCGAAGGTGAGTTTTCGCGTCCCGTCCGCTGTGTTTTGTGAAATAGCAGCCTTCCAACAGCAAAGGAAATTGTGATGTTCAAAAGGAATGCTCTCGGTGTGTCTCTCGTTCTCATCATTGCCGTCATCGGTTGTGCCCAACCGGCGCAGAATGCGGATACCAATGCGGCCACGCCCGCACCAGAACCAACGGCCGCCGCGGCTCCGGCGCCCGCGACTGCACCCGCGGTCACACCGGCCACGACTCCGGCCAGTGAACCCGTTGCAGCTACTCCGGCATTGGCCACGGCCGGTGCGAATGATTTACTGAACACGACCTGGAAGATTGACGAGTACGTGATCACGTTCAAGAACGCGCCGGTCATTCATATCAAGGGCGGCATTCTGGGCGATACGGGCATGGAAGGCACGTATAAGTTCGAGAACGGCGTGGTCGAAGTCAGCGCGTTGGGTCAGACCAAGACCGGCACCTGGAACGGCGGTAAATTGGTCATTGACGGAGTTGACGGAATAAAGCAGTAAGAGACGTATTCTTACCAGACGTTATTCATCCGACGATCGGGCGGCTCGTTCGCGAGCCGCCCGTTTGGTATTGGCGTGCACGACTGGGGGGATGAATCCGCGGTATCGGTGTAATCTGTGATCAAGGAGGCACCGCGGATCGGTGTTTGAATGGAAGTGGTACTTACGTTAGAATGTAAACGTAAGAATGGAGGAAACTGATGGACCGAGTTTTTTCAGCGCGAATGGACGACAACGTCATTCGACAGATAGGGGTCCTGGCCCGGGAACTACGCACTACGAAGAAGGGCGTCATTGAAGCAGCCGTTCGCAGTTATGCCCAGACCGTGAAGGCGGAAAAGAAGATTGACGTGTTTGGTCAAACCTGTGGGGCCTGGAAGCGGGATGAGCCGCCCAGCCAGACCGTGGAACACGTTCGGAAGGGCTTCCACACATCTATGAGACGATATTGCCGATGAGGGCGTATGTTGATTCAGACGTCCTCATTTGGCACTTGAGGGGAAATCGGACGGCGAAGGGGTTCTTACGCCGGCTTGCCCGCCGCGAGGATACGGAATTGTGGGTGGGAGCGATGCAGCGCGCGGAGGTTGTGTTCTTCATGCGACCGGAAGAAGCAGACAGAACTTGCCTCCTCTTATCGCAATTCAAGACCGCACCGGTTGACGAGGAAATCGTGGATATTGCAGGGACACTTTATCGCAAATGGAATCCAAGCCACGGCACAGACATAAATGATGCCCTTTTGGCGGCGACTGTTTTGAAGACTGGGGGGAATATATTCTGCCTTAACCGCAAGCACTACCCGATGCCTGGAGTTGCCGTACAACGCGCGTGGTGAGGTGAGGGCGAAAACGTCGCGCGCCGATTCCAGAGTAAGGCGGGCGCAGCGATCATTTGGTTTAGGTAGATACCGCCGGTATAATCACGGGCTTTCGTGTCGTTTCAGTCAAATCCGAGCAGTGGAAGGGAAACCCGTATGCCTAATCTCGATGCGGAACGGAAGATTGAAGCCGTTCAAATCCGGCGTCGAATTCGTGAAATCGAAGAGACCATTTACCGCCAACGTACGCTGATTCAAGACATCCAGGCAGTAGTGACAGGGCCGGGAAAGGGGCCGGAACGCATGCCTCGGTCCGGTTGGAAACCGTTCAAGGTGCTGACGCGCTGGGGTGGATTCGACCAGACCACGTGGTTCAAGATCAATGTGACGGTTCCGGCGGCAATGAAAGGGCATCGCGTGGTGGCTTTGGTGCGGCTGGGGGGTGAATCGCTGGCGTATTTGAACGGCAAGCCGAGTCAGGGTCTCGATAACAACCGGGACGAGATCTATTTGGTCCAGAGGGCCACGGGCGGCGAGCGGTTTCAGATCGTGTTGGAGTCGGTGCCCAGCGTTCGCTTCGATGAGCATCACTACTTCCAGTACGCGGACTTGGCGGTGATGCATCCACAGGTGTGGGATTTCTATTGGGACTGTCAGGTCGCGTACGAAGTGTGGGAAACACTGCCGGACAACTATGCGCCGCAGCGGCAACTCATGGACCTCCTCGCGAGCACGGTGAAGAGTATAGACCTGCAGCACAAGGGCCAGCCCGCCTATTACGAATCCATTGTGCGGGGGCAACGTATGCTGCGCAACGGTCTCAAGGGATTCGAGACAAGTTACGGGATGGGCAAGTTGATCCTGGCCGGACACGCGCACATTGATACGGCGTGGCTATGGCCATTGCGGGAGACGGAGCGGAAGTGTGGACGCACGTTTTCCACGGTGCTCAACCTCATGGAACGATACCCGGAATACCACTTCTCGTGCAGTCAGCCCGCGCAATACGAATGGATGAAGCGGTATTATCCCGAAATCTATGCCGGGATAAAGAAACGCGTGCGCGAGGGCCGCTGGGAACCGTGCGGCGCGCCTTGGGTCGAGCCGGATTGCAATATGCCGTCGGGGGAATCGCTGGTGCGGCAATTCCTGTTCGGCAATCGCTTTTTCCGGAAAGAATTCGGCGTGCACTCGCGGTTGGCCTGGCAGCCGGACGCGTTCGGCTACTCATGGTCCATGCCGCAGATTATGAAGAAGGCGCAGATTGAGGCGCTGGTCACGACCAAGATTGATTGGAGCCGGTTCACTCAATTTCCGTACAGTTTCTTTCAATGGGAAGGCGTGGACGGGACGCGCGTCTTGGGCGTGATGCCGCCGCTGAATTACAACGGCAACCCGCTGCCCAAGGACTGCGTCCAGCACTGGAACCTGTTCAAGCAGAAAGAGAAAGTGGACGAGTTGCCGTTCTCGTTCGGTTGGGGCGATGGCGGCGGGGGCCCGACCATGAACATGCTCGAACACGGGAGGCGCCTGCGCAACGTCGTGGGAATTCCGAAGTGTGAGTTCGGCCGGATTCAGGACTGTGTTGACCGGATGCGGGACCAAGTGAAGACCGAGGAACTGCCGGTATGGAACGGCGAGCTTTACCTGGAACTGCATCGGGGTTGTCAGACTACGCAGGGGCGCACCAAACGGAATAACCGGCAGTGCGAGGTGCAACTGCACGATGCGGAATTGCTGAGCAGCCTGGCCTCGATTCACGGGATCAAGTACGATTCCGGCCGGCTCAACGAGGTGTGGAAGACGGTACTGACCAACCAATTCCACGACATTCTTCCGGGATCGTCCATCACGGAGGTCTACACGCAGGCCGAGCGGGATTATGCCGCGGCCAAGAGCACCATCGAACAGGTGACGGAGCGCGCCGTAACCCACTTGGCCGAGCGTATTGACACGCGCGGCGAGGGCGTTCCACTCATCGTGTTCAACACGCTGTCCTGGGTGCGGGACGACGTGGCGCGGGCGCGTCTGAAACTTCCCAAAGGGCATTTCATGGTAGTGGATCAACACGGCGCTCCAGTAGCGCATCAGAAGATCGGCCCTGACGAGATTCTCTTCGAAGCTTCCGGCTTTCCGCCGCTGGGTTATGCGGTATTTCGCGTCGTTTCGGGAAGCGCACCGGCCAATCCGAGCGGTATGCTGAAGGCAGAGGCACAGTTGCTGGAAAACGATTTCTTGCGGATACGGCTAGATAAGCGCGGGACACTGACCAGCATTTATGACAAAGGCGAACATCGGGAAGTGCTGGCGGAAGGGCAACGGGGCAATGTGCTGCAATTGTTTGACGATCGCCCGCACGCCCACGACGCGTGGGATATTGACCACAATTTCGACGAGATCATGTGGGAACCGAGACCGGCGGAGCGGATCGAGGTCCTCGAAAAAGGCCCGGTGCGTGCGGTGATACGGTTGGTACGTACGACCGAGAAGAGCACCATTACGCAAGATATCACGCTGTACGCGAGCCGAGCGCGGGTGGATTTCGTGACGCAGGTGGACTGGTGGGAGAAGAAAGCGTTGTTGAAAGTCGCGTTTCCCGTGGAAGTGCACTCGACGCGCGCCACCTATGAAATTCAGTTCGCGACCATCGAGCGCTCGACGCACCATAATACCGCCTTTGACCGCGCGCGTTTTGAGGTGGCGGCGCAGCGCTGGGCCGATCTTTCGGAAGGCGATTATGGGGTCAGCCTGTTGAACGACTGTAAGTACGGCTATGACGTGAAGGGCAACGTCTTGCGGCTGTCGTTGCTGCGCTCGCCGGTGGAGCCGGACCCGAAGGCCGACGAAGGGAAGCACGTTTTTACGTATTCGATATACCCGCACGCCTGGGGCTGGCGCAACGGTACCGTGCAGGAAGCGGCGCAACTGAGCGTGCCGCTAGTGGTGCAGGCGGCGTCGGCCAAGGGCGGGCCGTTACCGAGTGCATACACACTGGCGTCAGTGGATGCGGGGCACGTCATCCTCGACACCGTGAAGCGCGCCGAAGACTCGAATGCGCTAATCTTCCGACTTTACGAAGCTTACGGCCAGCGCGGGGAAGTAACGCTCACGTTCGCGCGACCGCCGAGGAGAGTTTCGGAATGCGACCTGATGGAAGAGAACGACCTGCCGGTGAAGCTACGCGGGGCGACGGTAAAGTTCCGCGTGAAGCCTTATGAGCTACGGACGTTCAAAGTGACGTTCTAGCGCCGAGCGAGACGTCTGCACTTCTTATTCCACACACCACATTCCGCATTCTACTTGGCCCATTCCGCTCTGGGCGGCTTCGCGTAGTCGGCGTAACGGTCGGCGACTTTGGCGTCCTCGGCGTTGCCGGAGTGCACGTAGATACGGTAGCGAAACGTAAGCGACTCGCCGCTCTTCAGCGTGTGATCGCCGTTCTGTGCGCCGTTGGTAAAGGCGGCCAACCCGAAACAATTCGCGCCCATCAGGCCGTAGTCGCGTACGTGCCAGCAGGTCGGATGGCGGAAGTTATCGGGATGGTCGAACACGGCGACGCCGCGCATCCCCGTGCCTTCGATGGCGCCTGAATAGTCGCACCACTCGGATGGCTTGCCCCAGCAGGCCGCCATACCCTTGCCGCCGCCAGCATTGGTAATAATACCTTGGCCGGCTTTCTCGGTGATGTCATCGCGGATGCGGAACCCGACGAGACCGCCTTCCTTGGTGTCTTTGAACAGCGCGTCGCCGTAGGCTGCGGTAAGTTTTACGGTGACGTCAATCAATCGCCCACGGGCTCGAAAATCGGCGAATTGCGTGACGGTGGGGTTCTGCTCTTGTTTTTGCACGGTCTTCTTGGCCTCAATCCAGCCGTTCGGGTCTGCGGAACCGGTGGTATAAAAGCGGTATTCGCGCTCTTCCGACAGCACCGACTTGTGTTCCTTGTCCTGCCAGGTATTCTTTGCGTAAATCCAGCCGTAGGCATCCCCCGAACCGAAGGTGACGTCGTCCGAATGCTGGTAACCGGAATTCTCACCCTCGGTCCAACAGTCGGCGCCGTTCACGTTGCCGTAGGCTGTCCAAAACGACTTCTGGTGTGGATGATCCTGCGTGGTCATCTTCTCGCCCATGGGCCAGTCACGCGTGACGGTAACGCCGCCTTCGGCGTTTAACGGCCACAAGTAGGGCTTCTTCTGGTCATTCGAGTAGTAGTAAGCCGTCAGCAGTTTGTCTTCAATGCGTACCTCCAGGACGTCGCGGCCCTCCTGCTTCTTAATGTCAACCAACGGGGCTCTAGCGGGAGCTATTCTCTTTACCAAATACGTATGCGTGGAGCCCGCGGCTACTATGTCTGGTACGAACACAAACTCTCCACCACGAATAGTGGCCCGAAATGACTTCTCGCTATCCGCACCAACGACGAAGATCGTGCCTTCCGGGACGGGATCCTTATAGACCAGCGTCACCGGACTATGGAACAGAGTATGGTCTCCGACCTCCAGGCGTATCTTGTCGCCGCTCAGCCACTGCGCGCCGCATACGCCCACCACGAGCATCGTTACGATCAGAGTGCAAGATATCCGAAGCATGACACTCCCCTTCCTTGATTTTGCGTAGAGAGATGTACTTTAGCACAGGGACGAGAAGCCCGCAAACGCTCGGATGAGACCACAAATCCGCGTTCCGCGTTTGACCGATCCCCGCTCGCTGTGATAAATTCGGTGTTTCCCGGTCGGGCGACTAGCTCAGGTGGTTAGAGCGCCGTCCTCACACGGCGGAGGTCACTGGTTCGAGCCCAGTGTCGCCCACCAACTCACTCCCCAGGGTGGAAATCCTAACGTCTCAAGCCTGTGCTCGAGTCCCGAGAAGGAAATCGAGGAGTGCGCGGCTGTCATGGCCTCCGACGATGGCGGCGGTCACCCCGTTAGCGTGCGCCTGATATTGGACTTCGCTTGCGGCGCCGGCTTTCTCAATCGCTTCGGCGGCGCGTGTGCCCTCGCGAGCGAGTTCTATCTTGATGGGCTCGTCACAGCAATTGAACAGGAGTTCCACGACATCATCTTGTCCGTAGCGCAAGTGACGCGCCCCCAACAATACCGTCTGGTGATGGCCGTCGGGAGTCCAGGTTGAGCTTTCCGGCAACGTTATCTTCAGGCCACGCTTTTCGAGAAGGCCGCGTATTGCCGGTAGATCAGCGGGCACCTCGGCCTGGGCGGCGAGTGCGGGCACGTCGGTAGCGTTGAGGGCGAGAAAATCCGGCGTATGACCCGGATAACGTGGAAGTAGAATCGCCAACGTAACGACGACGGCCGCGGCCAGCGCGGCAACCGTCCACATCCAGAACGGAATGCGCACGCCGCGGCGACTGCCCGAACGCTGCGCCAATTCGGCGCGAAGGTTCCGCCAGACCTGATCGGGGCACGCGGACCGCACGCTCATGAGATCGGCCAGCCCGTTTTCGAAACGCATCTCGGCGGCCAACCGTTCGCGCTCGGCCGGCGCCAAAGACTGGTCAAACTCGGCGGCCTCGGCGGCGGACAACTCGCCGTCGAGGTACGCCGACCACAGCTTTTCTCGCTCTGATTTCATTTTGCAGACTCGCTTCCTTTTCGAACTTCAGGTTCATCGGCGGCACGCGGTACCAGACGCGGAAACGAACGCACGATCCCGCGCTCCAGCGCATATTCCAAGAGCGCCTTGCGCATTTTGGCTCGGCCGCGGGAGAGGTGTGTCATCACGGTCCCGACGGGCATTTCCAATATCTCGGCGATCTCCTGGTACGAGAAGCGTTCCAACACGCGCAGGAGCAGGCAAGCGCGCTGCGCGGTCGAAAGCTGCCGGAAGGCGCGGTAGACTTCATCGCCGCACTGCTCCAGAAACTCGTCGGGATCACGGAGCGCGTCGCGATAGCCCGGGGCGTCGCCAAGGGCGACCAAATCGGCTCCGCTCGTCTCCAGCGACGCGGGCGCGCGGCCGATTTCGCGATTCGCCACAAAGCACTTATTCAGCAGTATGCGGAACATCCAGGCCCGAAAATTGGTCCCGACGGCGAACTTGTGTCGGTTCTCATACGCCGCGAGAACGGCCTCGGAGAAAACGTCGTCCGCCACGCCCGAATCCCATACGTTCCGTAGCACGAACCGATAGAATTCGTGGCGATGTCGCTCGACCAGTCCGATGAACTCGCTATCCTGCATCACATCCATTATATTCCCCGCGAACCTCCATTTTATGTCAAGAATACGTTGGATTTGTCATCTCGCCAAGGAATCGTTCGATTCTTCGGGGAAACTTCCGGTGAATCCGACGTTGCCCAACGCGGTTAGGATGCGTTGGCGGACAAAAGTTTCGTCTTCCAAAGCCACGACGATGGCTTCCTGCTTCGACAGCGAGACCCGCACGGATTGAACACTGGGTACGGCTTCCAATTTCTTCTTCGCGGCCATGGCGCAGCCTTCGCACGTCATGCCGCTGATTGCAACGCGTAACATTTCGCCGTTGCCCGGTGGATTTGGCGGGACGATTCCGCCGCTGACTTGGCCCACATAATAAGGAAAAAGCATGATTGCTAATGCAAGGACAGACAGCAGCCAGACCGGGGTCCAGCCCTTAATCCGCAGCGTTCTACCCTCGTGCCGGATGCCGGCACAGCAAGCCGGGCGGGTTGCGCTTTGTAGGCTCGCAGCAATCATCTCTCGGCTCGGCATGCCGTCGCCCGCATACCAGCGACACGCCATGCCAAAGTCGCTGCGCATTCGAGCTTCCGGCTCGACATCAATCCCGTCCACCAAAACCGTGGGCGAGCCCAGAAAGCGGCGACGGACGGCTTCGTCCGGAGTCGTAATCTCGACGAATGTGATGTCGGCCTCGATCTGCAATTCGGACGCCACGCCCCGAATCCGTTGGACCGTCGGTTCGCAGTTCGGGCATCCTGCGAAATAGAGAACCTCGACTTTCTTCATGCTACTGTCTCCTGGGTGACGGGGGTCATCTTGGGCCAAGACGACCCCCGTCGGTGTTGGCTATTTCGACGCACAGCACGAACGGCCCGTGCCCGGCTGGCCGTCGTCAGAGTTCCCTGGAAGTACCGGACACCGATCCTTACACACCGGTGCCCCGGTCAGCGGACAGATTATCTTGCCGGGACAATCCGGCCTTTCCGCCGCGAGAGCGGCAATGCCCATGGTCCCGAGGCCAATCAGTAGCGCGAGCAGAACGCCCGCCGTCCAGGTTCGCATCTTGACTCTCATCTTCGTCACCTCCTTCTAAAAAAATTGGCTTTCGATTGTGAGAACGGGAGACGCCTCCAGTCGCTCTCATTGCTTCATACTCAGAATCTACACTCTGCACCTGAGTGTAGAGTCAAGCGATTAATTGGGATGCCCTAAAGGACCGGAATTAATGGGGTTAGCGAGTAGAGTCTAGACGCTCGCTACATTATCGGAGAGTTTTTCCATTACCGCGCACCGGCCCGTCGTCTCTTGTGTCCGGCAACGTACCAAGGCTGCCTCTAGTTCTTTTTGCAGTCTTTTTAGCTGTCTCAAGCGGTCACAGAGGTCAGACAACCGGCGTTCGATGAGACGTTGCACTTCCCGGCACGGGGCGGTGCGTCCGTCGCGGTAATCCAGTAGCTGCTTTACGTCGTCGAGCGTAAAACCGACGCTCTGAGCCGCGCGAATGAACTGGACACGTGCGACAGCGTCCCGACCGTAAAGCCGGTAGTTTCCGTCCGAGCGCAGAGTAGCCGGGAGCAGCCCGACCCGCTCGTAGTACCGGAGCGTCGAGATCGGCAATTTGCAGGCGCGCGCCAACCGGCCAATCGTAAGGCTCTTTTCCATGAGGGCACCCGAGTCTACAGGACGATAATACTGTACCCTCGCGCGATCCATTTCACCAAACTCGGGTGGCCATTATAGGAATGGTTCAAGAATCCGCGTTGCTCTTCCGACAAGCGGTCCTTGACTTGGAACGCGGACGAACAATAGTCGCAGATTTCCTGAGTGACGCCCAGCTTCTTCAGATTCGCGTAGGCGCCATGCAGCTTGTGCTCGGGTTGTTCAAACTCTCTTGCCCAGGCGGTGCCCGCTCCGTCGAATAACAGTACGACATCGTAGCCGGCTTCTTTCAGTTCCGCAGCGTAAAGGAGCGCGTGAAGGGCGCGTGCAAGTCCCTCATGACTTTCGCTGCCGGCCTGCAAGATCACGACGAACTTCTGAGTCTTTGGGTCTTCGGCCCCTGAATTCGATACAGCGACCGCGCCAATGGCCAATACACTTAATGCAATCAAGACAGGAATTCGTTTATTCATGGGTGTCGCTCCTTGAGGATTTCCGCGAGTCGTCATTTGTCTTGAGCGCTTCCACGATCTTCTTCTCAAAGTCCGGGTCCAGCGGGTGACCGTACCAGGCAACGCGGCCTTCCCGGTCCACGACGAACGCGGCGGGAATGGAATCCAATCCGAACACGCCCATGTAGTCGGACGCGGTCCGCAATTCATCGTCAATTGCGATTACGTAGTTCAAGTTCTCACCCTGCTTTTTCACAAATGCGCGCACCACTTCGGACTCTTCATCCGTGATGCCGACGATGACCAAGCCTCGGTCTTTATACTGGGCGTGCAGTTCTGATAAGTGGGGAATACTTTCGCGACAGGGTGGGCACCAGGTGGCCCAGAATTCCAGGACGTACACGTTTCGACCCTTTCCTTCCGAGAGGTTCACGGGACCGCCTTGCACCCACTCCTTGACGGTAAGCGGCTTCGCCGGCTCGCCTAGTGGAGCCGTGTCGCTATCGGCCGCGAGTATCGCGGCGGTCAAACCCAATACCAACATCAGATGTATCGGCTTCATTTCATTCGCTCCTTATGGCTTCGAAGAACTGTTGTTGCGTCCAATCGCGAAACCACAGTTGCAGTTCGCGGGACAGGGGTTCGTCATCTAAATCACAGAGGGTTGCGGCGCGCGCTACGGATTCGCCGACCGTTTCGCCGTCCTGAAGCGCCGCCAGCAACTCGAATTGCGGTTGCGATAGTTCGTGACGCCGGACGATGAACTCGCGCCGCGACACCGCCAGGAACGATTCCGCCGGCGCGGGCGCTGGAATCCTTTCACTCGCGTCGGTTAGACGGCGCACCGCCGTGTAGTAGCCGTTTACGGGAAACCGAAACTTCAGCAGCCGCAGACATGGCGCGGTCTGCAATTTTACCCTTGGCCAGTCTTCCGTCCCGATACCATGTAAGTCATCGGCGCTCAGCGTCGGTTTTCCCTCGATGCCGGGGCCGTCGAACACTTGGTCAATAGTCCATTCGAGTGTGGCCACGTCAATGAGGAAATCAGGCCAGCCTACGGGTGGTTTTTCGCTAATCGCCATAGTTTCTTCGCGGTCGGGTCGGGTTTCATCCAAGTATCGGGCGAAGTGGTCGCCGAGACGAACCAGCGTGTACGAGTGTGACGGGTATCGCTGGAGATAGCCGAAGGCGAATCCGTTAAAGACCTCCTCTCCGACCGTGCGCTTCAGGATGGGGAACGAATCGCCGAGGCATTCGAGCAGCCGCGCATAGTACGCGTTGGCGTAAATGGACAACCGTTCTTCGGCCGACAGATTCTTCGACCGGGTTACCATCCGCGCCAATTCGTCGCGCGTCATCGGCATCAAGGTGCACGCCGCGTCGGATTCAATGCCGGAATCAATCCCATCCGGGTGTGTTACCACCGCCTGGAACCACTGTTGCACCACGGACAGCGGCGGCCAGGTATCCATCGGGTCTTTTTTCTGAAGCGATAAAGACATGGGCGACTACTCCACCTCGGCGGTGACCCGATGCAGCGGATGCGGCACCCAAGAGGCGTCATCCCTGCCGTGGACCGCAATCGGCGGGAGCGAGGTCGAGAGATCAAAGAAACGCACCGGTTCGACTTCGCCGGTCGGCAATTGTTCTTCCATGAATTGCTTGGCCTTGAGTACCTCGTTGTGAACGGTCTCGAAGGGCGGGATTTTCGCGTCCCATTCCAGCAGCGTCGAGACGCCTCCGGTGAGCCGATGCGCCAGTCGGTACAACTCCCAGACCGGGTCAACCACATGGTGATCATGAGTATCAATCAGGTGCGTGACGTAGTTGGTGTGTCCGGCCAAGTGGAACTGCACCACGCGTTCATGCGGGATGGACCGGATGAACTCGGCGGGGTCCAAGTCATGGTTGAAGCTCGACACGTAGACGTTGTTCACGTCCAGTAGCAGCGCACAGTCGGTTTCCTCGGCGAGACGCGTGATGAACTCCCACTCGCTCATCGTCGAGCCGCGGAACTGGACGTAGGAGCTTGGATTTTCCAGGACAAACGGCCGCTCCAGGTAGTCTTGTACCAAGCGAACCCGCGCGACGATATGTCGCAGCGTTTCCTCGGTGAAAGGCACCGGTAGCAAGTCGTGGGTATTCCGCGTCGCCACGCCGGTCCAACAGATGTGGTCGGAAATCCAGCGGGGCTTGATGTCGCGGGCTAGGGCCTTGAGTCGGCGCAGGTAGTCTATGTTGAGCGGGTCGGTCGAGCCAATGGACAGCGACACGCCGTGCATGACCACCGGGTAGTGTTCGGCCACTTTTTCCAGGACGTAGCGGGGCCGACCTTGGGAGTCCATGAAGTTTTCGCTGATGACCTCGAACCAGTCCACGGATGGCCAGTGTTCAAGAATGTAGGGAAAGTGCGTCGTGCGCAGACCTACTCCGAGGCCGAGGTTGGTATGTCCAAGTCGTGGAATCGTCATGATGGTTACCTACATGTTGAGTCGGATACGGGTTACAAACCGAGCATGGGTGCGCGGGCCGGGAAACGATATGCCGACCCGACCCGCGCCGGTAGCGGGATGAGGGGACGCGGAATGAAGTCAGCCTTTGGGCGCGGAGCCAAACTTCTGCCCCATATCCTTCATCAGATGCTCGAACTGTTTGCGGGCGATAGGCCAGGTATCTTTGCTTAAGGGTACCGCGCAATGGCCCTTCTCCTTGCAGGTGTTCTGGCCCGGATACCCGCCGCAGCCGCCTTGGCCTTTGCAATCGTTGTGTCCGGAGCAGGAGTGGTCCTTGGCCGTGGCGCATGCGCTTTGGCCCGCGCACGCATGGTCGCCTTTGCCCTTTCCTTGGCAGGTGTTGATGCCGCGGCAAACGTTCGGGTCTTCAAGTAGCAGAGACGGCTCGACCTGAATTTTCGAGGTATCGAGCTTTTTCTCCTGCGCAAGGGCCGTCGCGCCCACCAGGGTGCCGCACAATGCGGCCGCGGCGAGTTTCGAAAAATCGCGTCGTGTGACATTCTTCGGGGTCATTTTCGCATCTCCTTTCATGCATTGACGGTTCGGGATTGCCTACGGTGTATTCTTGAGGACCCCCAAAATTAGGTCAGCGCGAGTTGGGTTCATTGGAGGCACGTGGCAGGACGGGAGAACACTACAGGTTTCCGGGGTGGTGACGCCGTACAATCGAGCCAAGTCTGCATCGAGCATGACCGTTCGACCACGGATCACCAGGGGGTATGGCGTTCAGGTCTTCTCGGCCAGCGCTTCTGCTTGTGCGGGTTCTGGAAGAGTAGGGGCAGTCGTCAACGAACGTTTTTGTCGGGCCGGTACCCAGAGGGCGAGTAGGGCGGAACCTACGGCCAGGACTGCGGCGGCGGCGAAGACGCGTTCGTAGCCGAAGCCGACCCAGATGGCTCCGGCGGCCGCGGGGATGGTCATGGAGGCGACGTGATTGACCGAGACGCCGAGGGCGAGAGTCGCGTTTAGCTCTTCGGGCGATTTCGTAAGGCGGGAGAGATAGACCGAGCGCGCGGAGCCGAGGGTGAAGAGCAGGTTGTCGGCGATATAGCACGCGCCGGCTATGGGCAAAGCGCGTTCGGGCGTGCCCAGCCATCGGATTGCGTAGCCGTAGCCAATACACACGAACGCCAAGCCGAGTCCGTCAAAAATCATTACGCGGCGCTCGCCCAACCGGTCTATGGCGAGGCCCGCGAGGGGCTGGAACGCGATACCCAGCACGGCGGCGGTGAGGAGGAGTCCGGCGATGGACGTGGCGGCGGCGCCGTAAACCTTGATCAACACCCAGGGGCCGAAGGTGAGGAAGACTTGTTTGCGGGCGCCGGCGACTAGTTCGAGGATGTAGTACAGGGAAAAGCGTTGGCGCACGACAAGTCGCTGGCGCGGCCCGTGCAGGTGCGGCATGTGCATGACGGCGTAGACCGCTGCGGCCACGACGCCCAAGGTCGCGGCCAGGAAGAAGCCGGCGGCGTAACGGGGCGCGGCGCGGTCGAAGAACAGCCAGATTAGCCCGGTGCCGAGCACGGTCCCGGCGGTACCGACGGCGCCGGCTTGGCCCATGCGGCGGCCGCGATTGGTTTCGTCACAAAGACCGAGGACGATGGAAGTTCCGGCGGGTTGTAGCAGATGCATGCCGGCACTGGCGACAATCATCATGACGAGCATCGGTGAGAATGAGTTTCCCCACAAAGCTATGCCCGTCAAGCCCAATCCGAATAGAAGGGCGGCGACCACGGCGACGCGGGTCACGGCCAGAAAGCACAGAACGCCGGACATCAGGGCGGTGAGGAATCCCGGCAACTCGCGGGGGAGTTCAAGCCAGCCGCGTTGTTCGGCGGTCAGGTGGAAGGTGTCGGATAGAAAGTTGTTGAAGATCGAGTCGTGGACACCGCCCGCGGCCGCCATGCACGTCACGGCAGTGAAGAAAAGGAAAAGTTGGGTTCGAAGAGACATCTGGGCTAGTTTCCAGTTTCCCGTCTCCGGTTTCCAGTTTTTGGTCCCTGGTTTCTGGTTCTTGGTTTCCAGTTTCCAGTTTCCGTGTTTTGGCTTTCGGTTTCGTGTTCCGAGGTTCGTGATGATTGTTTGCCGTTGAGGCGGCTGTGGTATCGTGGCGGTCCTCAGGGTAAGGGAGGAATTCAATTGGGGAGTATCTTCCAGATGAGGCGAGGGACGGCAAGCGGACTGATGTATTTCGGAATGCGGATTGCGGATTGCGGATTATGTCCAGTGGTCCGGATGTCTGCGGTGGGTTTGGTATGGACTTTGAGTTTATGGACATGGAACGCGGAGGGTGAGGACGCAACGATGATACCGGAGGATTTCCCGCGATTTAGAGTGCCTGGACATGAGGCCGAGATGGAGAGTTTGCGGCGCATGTTCTGGCTGCATTACCAGGGGTCGGGGCCGAAGGCGACGCTCTGGGACGAGTGGTTGTCGAGTCCGACGTTGTGGCCGGCCCTCGAGAAAGACAATGCGATGCAGTATTTCCGGGAACAGTGGAACAGCGTCCTGGGCGCGCGCGGGATGGATCCGGAAGGCTACGTTGCGACGCACCAGCACGGCTCCATCGCGCACCAACTCGGTTGGCCATTTCCGTTCTGGAAACACGGCGGGGAGAACACCTGGGGCTGGCACTTCTCGTTGCAGAACGTGCCGGAGGGTTGGCATGGCACCGAGGAGAAGACGCGAGAAGGCTGGGGACTGTTCAACGGAACGGATGAGGGCATTCACGATCTTGCTTGGAACTTCAAGCTGTCGTCACCGGGGACCACCGTCACCACGCCGACAATGCGTTTGGACGTGTTGCAGTCGCCGTTTCTGCAATTACGGTGGCGGGCCAGCGGTTTGGGGAAAATTCAGCCGTACGTGGATTGGACTACAACGGCGGAACCGACGTTCACCGCGGACAAGCGGTTCTACTTCGAGCCCATCGAGTCGGCAAACGTGGTGTATACGATGATCCCGATGCACCGGCACCCGAAATGGACGGGACAAGTCACGCAATTGCGCATCCACTTCAACAATCCGCAGCCGGCGGGCGTGGTGGGCATTCAGGCGTTCTTTGCACAGTACGACACGCGCCACAACATCAATCAACAGAACTTCGTCCGGGGTTGCGCGAGGTATTTCTTCTGGACGCGCGACCTGAACTTTCTGCGGCGTGAGATCAACCGGATGCGGACGGCGATTCGGTACGTGATGACGGAATTCGACGCGCTTAAGGAGAACGTGGTGGTGACGAGGTACGTGGGGCACTGCGGGCGGAGCGGTCTCAAGTGGAATCCCGACGGTACCAAGACGCTGCGACATGGCGTGGGCATCGGTAACAACTACTGGGACCTGCTGCCCATGGGCTACAAGGACGCGTATGCCACGATTCATTACTACGACGCGCTGAAGCACATGGCGGCCGTCGAGCGCGCGATTGTGGAGCATCCGGAGTGGAACGTCCCGGGCGGGGTGCTGGCGCTGGATGCGGACCAGTTGGAGAAACATGCGGCGCAGGTGAAGCGGACCGGCAACCGTTTATTCTGGAACCGTGAGACGAAGCGCTTCGTGACCGGCGTGGACGTAGACGGTGCGATACATGACTACGGCTTCACGTTCATCAACCTGGAAGCGATCTTCTATGACTTCGCGGACAAGAAACACGCCAACGATATCATGAGTTGGATTTGCGGTGAACGAATGGTCGAAGGCGACACGTCGCAAGGGGCGGACATCTATCACTGGCGATTCGGCCCGCGCTCGACGACGAAGCGGAATATCGAGTATTACGGCTGGTTCTGGTCCGGGCCGGAGAATATCCCGTGGGGCGGGCAAGTCCAGGACGGGGGCGCGGTGCTCGGGTTCTCGTATCACGACTTGATGGCGCGGTTGAAGGCGCGCGGACCGGAGAATGCGGCGGCGCGGCTGGCGGAAATCACGAAATGGTTCGATGAAGTGACGGCGGCCGGCGGGTATCGCAAGTATTACGACGGTTCGCGCGAGGGCACGATGCAAGGCGGCGGCACGGCGGGCGGGCTCGGGCTGGACATGGAATTCTTCGAGAGTATCCTGGTTCCTCAGGTGATCATTGACGGCTTCCTGGGTTTCCGCCCGATGGCAGAAGGATTCAGCCTCGAGCCGAAGTTGCCGCACGATTGGCAGGAACTGAAGGTAAACCGCATTCGGCTACACGAGGCGGTCTTGACGGTGCGCGTTGCGGCGGATGCAATTGACGTGCAGTTCGACAAGTTCATGCAATCGGACATGGAACCCTGGACCGTTCAATTGCCGGAAGGGCCCTGGAGACTGTCTTTTACGCCTGAATCCGTTAGTTTCGACGGCCGTGGTCAAGTTGTCCCTTCGATGGTCGCGAATTGGCTGAGTCCCGACCGGGTACAGGTTACGTTCATTTCCGACCTGCCGGTCACACTCGGTTTCCGTAGAACGGGAGATTGAGAAGAGACTTGGCCAAAATGGACGTAAGCAGGCAAAGCGTCGGGAGGCGTTGCGACGTGCAGATTCAGGAACTCCGCAGTTTCCTTTCCAACTGCATTGCGCAATCCGAATTCTACTAGAATGCCAGAGGCCCTTGGCTGAGGGAGCCAAGGGCCTCGTGGCGGGACCGTGCATTCCGGATTCTGAGGGACGCCGAATAGAAGTGCAACGTCCGTGCCATCGTACCGGCGAGGGATGTGACGTGGCGTAAGATATTAGAATTTAATCTCTTGGCAGTTTTCACAGAGCCGGCCAAAGGTGCGTCAAGTCTGACAAAATTGTGTCAAAGTGACGGATTCTGTCACTGGCATTGGTCACGACAAGACAAGGGCTACCAATCCATGATTTAGATGAAGGCGCACCAGTTCGGCCTCAGGAAACAGTTTACCTGCGCCTATCCGCAGGGGTAGAATACCGTGTCTCAGCGGTTTGGCGAGCAGCGGTTCGCCTTCGTCGCGGTATGTCCCGCGACTTCGGCGTAGCAAGGTGGAGGGAGAATCATGGCGGCGAAGGCACGCAAGACAACATTTGGGGTGCTGGTAGGAAATCGGGGCTTTTTCCCGGATGAACTGGCGCGGGAAGGTCGGGAGATCGTCATTCGACGGTTGGGCGAACTTGGGTACGGCGCCGTGGTCCTCGGTCCGAGGGATACCAAATTCGGCTGCGTGGAAACCTGGGAAGACGCGAAGAAATGCGCCGAACTGTTCAGGAAACACCGGGACAACTTGGACGGCATCATTGTCACGTTGCCGAACTTCGGGGACGAGCGCGGCATCGCGGATACATTGAAGCTTGCGGGGCTCGAGGCGCCGGTACTGGTGCATGCCTGGCAAGACGACGCGACGAAGATGACCCTCGCTCACCGGCGCGACTCGTTCTGCGGGAAGATGAGCGCGTGCAACAATCTCCGGCAATATGGGATTCGCTACAGCCTCACACAACGTCATACGGTTAATCCCGACACGAGAGCATTTGCGGAAGATATCCACTGGTTTGCGTCGGTGTGCCGGGTTGTGCGAGGACTGCGCAATTGTCGAATCGGCGCCTTGGGCGCACGACCCGCGGCGTTCAATACCGTGCGCTTCAGCGAGAAACTTTTGCAGGCTTCCGGAATCAGCGTCGAGACGCTCGACCTTTCCGAGGTATTTGGGCGGGCCGGGAGACTGTCCGAGAGGGAGCCCAAGGTGAAGCGGAGGCTGGAAGCGATCAAAGGCTACACGAAGACCGGCGGCGTGCCTTCCGAGGCCCTGGTGAAAATGGCGAAGCTGGCGGTCGTCGTCCACGATTGGATGAATACGTGCGAACTCGATGCGATCGCGGTGCAGTGTTGGACCTCGATGGAGGAATTCTTTGGAGTCGTTCCTTGCACGGTGATGAGCATGTTGAGCGACCAACTGATGTCCTCGGCGTGCGAGACCGACATCGCGGGCACGGTGAGCATGCACGTCCTCGCCCTCGCGTCCGGCTCGCCGAGCTTCCTCCTCGATTGGAACAACAACTACGGCGACGAGCCGGACAAGTGTGTGTGCTTCCATTGTTCGAACCTGCCCAAGAGTTGTTTTGAGGACACGAAGATGGATTTCCAGGACATCATCGCGGGCACAGTGGGCAAGGAGAACACCTACGGCACGATCCAGGGGCGTATCAAGAAAGGCCCGATGACGTTCTGCCGTGTCAGCACTTTTGACACGGAGGGCAGCATTGCCGGTTACGTGGGCGAAGGCGAATTCACGAACGATCCGCTCAAGACCTTCGGCGGATTCGGGGTCGCGCGCGTGCCCGGGATGCAGGAATTGCTCCAGTTGATTTGCCGGGAAGGGTTCGAGCACCACGTCGCCGCCAATCACAGCCAGGTAGCGCGCGCGGTGCATGAGGCGCTCACTAACTATCTGGATTGGCATGTTCATCTGCATCCGGGGTAAGTGCGTGCAACGTGCGTAGTGCAAAGTGCGTAGTGCAACGTGAGAAATGCGGTATAAGGAGATAAGACTGCATGGCTAAGACGATGGGTGTGGGAGTGGTTGGTACCGGCTGGGTTTCGGGCGAGCATATTCGAGCCTTTCAGGAGAACCCGCATACCGAGGTCCGAGCGCTGTGTTCGCGGACCGAGGCGAGCGCCAAGGCGAAGGCGGCTGAGTGCGGCATTGACTGCGCGGTCTTCACCGATTACGGACAAATGCTCGACAAGGCGGGGATTGACATTGTCGCGGTCGCCACGCCGCCCGACCGCCATCGCGACGAGGCCGTAGCGGCGGCCGAGGCCGGCAAACATCTCTTGCTGGAAAAAGCCATCGCGACGACACTCGAAGACGCTCGCGCCATCCGCGGCGCCGTGGCCAAGGCCCGGGTGAAGTCCGTGGTGAGTTTCGTACTGCGCTGGAACCCGCTTTTTGAAATCATCAAGAATCTGCTCGACGATAACGCCATCGGCAACCTGTTTTTCGCGGAGGTGGACTATTTCCACGGTATCGGCCCCTGGTATAAGCAATATAAATGGAACGTGAAGAAGGAGGTGGGGACGAGTTCGCTGTTGTCGGCGGGCTGCCATGCCATGGACGGCCTGCGCTGGTTCATGGGCGGCGAGATAGTCGAGGTGTTTCAATACTCGGCCTTCGGAAAAGGCCCTGACTTTCTCGATTACGAATACAATCCTACCAGTTGTACCGTTTGTAAGTTCGCTGATGGACGAATCGGCAAGGTCGCGTCCTGCGTCGAATGCGTACAGCCCTACGTGT
>JACQVH010000062.1 GCA_016209895.1 Candidatus Hydrogenedentota bacterium
AGATGTTTCGCTTCGCTCAACATGACAGTGAGGCCACGAAGTCGTGATAATACACGTAATTCGCCACGGGAACATCCGGGCCGATCGAGTGCGCGCCGATGATGACCCCGCCGTCCTGCGCGACCTCGATGATGGCACGCGCTTGATTCGCGATCTCGTCGCGTGACCCTTGAGGCAAAATGCGGGCGTTGCACATTCCGCCGATGAACGCGAGTTTGGAACCGTATTTCGCCTTGAGACGCGGCAGGTCCATGCCGGCACGCGGTTCGACGGGGTTTATCGAGGCGATACCGACGTCAATCAGCATGTCCAGTAACGGGTTGATATCTCCGTCGCTGTGAAAGCACACGAAGGCGGCGCCGGCGGACTTGAATGCTCGGACCATCCGCCGATAGGCCGGCACGAAGACCGCTTCGAACGATTCGGGAGACATGAATGGTTGCCGATTGAACGCGATGTCGTCGTAAATCCAGATTCCCGTGTCGAGCAAGTTGCTCCGGCGCAACGACTCGATGCCGACCGCGATCAGATGGTCGGCGACTTTGTCGGCGAGCGCCTTTGCAAAGCCGGGGTCCGAGACGATGTCCGCCAAGAACTGCGCCTTGCCGCGCATGAAGGCCGAACGCAGGAAGGGGCCGCCGACTTTGCAGAAGAGGCAGCGCGGGTCTTGCGCGAGTCGTGTCGAATCGAAGACCAAGTAGCGGGATTCGAGGGTCGGCGAGTCGAATGGGCGGGCGTCGAGGTCAGCCGCACTCTGCATGGGGAATTCCAGTTCCTCGGAGAAGTATGCTCCCGGACGCGTACGAACCACGCGTCCCCAGCCGTCGCGCGCGGTCGTGTACTCGCCGGATTGGCCGAGCGTCTGGGCTTGTGTCGGGAAGGGCGTTTCGTCGGCGGCGAGAATCCCGATGTCAATCTCGAAATAGCGGCCGAGATCGGTATCCGGTGGGAGACGCAGTTCGTAAAGGCAATTCTGCCGGAATTCTTCCCAAAAATTGTCGAAGCGGGGGATGCGGTCCGGAGGCTGGTGGTTCAGCGCCGCCAACGCGCGCGTCTTGGAGTCCATGGTCTCATGCTACCAGACACAACGGGGGTAAGCGTAGAGTCCGAAGTGAGAAGTGCAAGGCGCAAAGTGCAAGGTGCGAAGTGTACCGGGGGTTCGCCGCCAGAGGGAGGTAAATCCTCGCGAGGCGGGCAAGCCTCCGGTTATCCCCGGCTACTCACTTTCGGCATTTCGGGCCGGATGAGGAGATTGTCACTTCCGCAAATGGGTTCGTCGCGGCGAACTGAGCGGCTCGCAAGCTGTTTAATATCAGTTATTCGAGGTTCGCCGAGTCGTCTATTCTTATCTGAACTGCGATGTCATCCCGCAGACCGTCTTTGATTCCGCCGTCGTCCTTACCGTTGGGGCCGCGCGAGTATATCTGGCCGCCGTGCTCGTCCAACTTGCATATAAGCGGCTCGCCGGTAAACAAGTCCAAAGGCGGGCCGGCGGCATAGTCCAGACCCAATTCGGCAAGCGTGCGCGGTACTCGACCTTCCTTCGCGCAGAATAGCTTGTAATTAATCAGCGTGGTTGCCAGGTCCACGAGCGTGAGGCGCGACGTATACTTCTCATGTCTCACTTTGACGCTTGGCAACGCTAGCGCCCAAAATGGCGCCTTCAATCCGCGCTCGAGTGCCTCCTCTTTGGTTTCCAGTTCCGAAAATGCTTCCGTGGCCTGAAAATAGGGTTTCTCAATTGTTTCCATCACGGAAGCCCAGAATTGGAGCAAGAGCACTTCTTCTTTCCTGCGCATGAATCTCAAGGTCGGACTCGTGTAAAAGGACAGATACAGAAAATATATGGGCGCTTCCCAGACGTCTTGTGTCTGAACCGATGACACCATGGACGCATCCCCGCGGTCCAGAGCCCGGAACAAGGTAATCGCGTCCAACCTCATTACGTCAGGCCAAAGTTTGTACGCGCGAATCCAGTTGGATTCATGGAGAATGTCCCTGATCGATCGAAATCCGGCTTCCAACGCCGGTGAACTGACAGGCACATGCTGCGATAACGCGCAGGCGCTTTCTAACATTGGCAACGAGAAGAACACACCATGCTCCGGGAAAGCGCCCACCTGATTGGATATTCGGACGAGTTCCTCCACTCGTTTCAAACAACGGTCGTAATCCCGCCGATGCAATGCAAGCGCACCCTCGGTCTCAAATAACTGTCGTAGCGTATTGACGTACAACGCGCTTGGGTAGTCGCGCATGAGCCAATCTTTCGCGAACATCGCCGTCGCTGCGAGCGCATCCCCTGGCGTGGCCGAGGGGCACGCAGCAAGTCTTTGGGCTTCGACAAGTAGCGTTTTGCTCTTTACAAGGATTTGTTCGGCAACCCTTGCCTGTTCATCATTGAGTTTTGGCCAAGCATCGAGTGATTCCCGAAACGATGCGATCTCTTCACGCAATGAATCATTTCCGCGGTACAAACTGGGCGCATGAACGAACCAGGCCGGCGCAGAAATCTGGTATGCGTCCGAACTCACATCGGGGTTTGGCGGTTTGAGTTCATCCCAACTCAGGAAACCGCCAGATTGTTTTATCTTCGCAGTTTCCAGATCAACCACGCTCGACCAGCGTCGGTTCTGTAATGAAACGTACACAATAGTCAAGAGGATTAGGCCAAGGACCGCGGCTCCCGTGATTTGACGTAGTCGCGAAACCGGTCTGGGTTTCCAACTCTGAACGGTCTCGGCCAGTTCCTTGGCGCTGTGGTAACGCTGGTCGGAAACCCTGGACATGGCCCGGCGACAGAAGCGGACTAATGGTTTGGGTGCGTGCTTTTCAATGGATGTAATGGACGCCGGCGCCTCGTTGAGAACTTTGTGCATGATCTCTTTGCTGCTTCGTCCGGCGAAGGGCGGACGACCGGCTAGCAGTTCGTAGAGAATTACGCCTAGGGAATAGATGTCGGAACGCTCGTCTACCTCGTCGAGACGGCCTTCCGCCTGTTCGGGCGACATGTAGGCCGGGGTCCCTAGCGTGGTGCCGTATTGGGTCTGGATGTCGCCGCTCTTGGAGTCGGGTTTGTTGAGGGCGAGGATGGTGGATTTCATTTCTTCGGCGCGGGCGTCTTCTTTCCCCCGGACTTTGGCCAGGCCCCAGTCCACGACCACGGTTTCGCCGTAGTCGCCGATCATGACGTTCGAGGGCTTGATATCGCGGTGGATGACGCCCTTGCTGTGCGCGTAGGCGATGGCGTTGCACAGGTCCACAAAATGGGGCAGGAGCTTGAGGCGGGCCTCGAGGGTGCCCGCCTCTTTGATGGCCTGGGAAAGGGTCCGGCCCTTGATAAGTTTCATCGTGTAGTAGAGCGAGCCGTCGGCGCGGCGGCCCAGTTCGTGGACCGGCGTGATCGAGGGGTGTTCGAGTTGGCCGGTAATCTTGGCTTCGCGGAGAAAACGGGCGGCCATCTCCTTGCTATGGCGGGCGGGTGTCGGTGTCGAGCCGCCGGGGAGGTCGGGCAGGAGTTCCTTGAGCGCGATGTCGCGTTCGAGGTGCTCGTCATGAACAATCAGGACGCGGCCCATGCCGCCTTTGCCCCGCTCGCCGAGGATGGTGTAGCGGCCGCTGCTTTCTTGGACGGCGGGGACGTCGCCTAACGGTTCCGTTCCGGCTTCCATGGGCGTGGTATCGGGCCAAGCGGACTCTTCGAGACTCTCGCCAGCCAGTCTCGCCAAGCACTTTGGACACAGCCCTTGGGGAGCGTCGGGCGGCAGGGGCGAACCGCACTGCGGGCAAGTCGTGGGCATGGGCATGGTGGTGTCTCCTGGGTTCATCCGTTTCCGCTCCTTTTCTACAGGAAAATTCCGTTGAGGTTACAAGACCCGCAAGACTCAGTCACGAAATCCCCTGCGCTCTTTGTGTTTTTTGTTGTTAAGTCACTGATTTTCCTAACCGCAAAGAACGCGAGGAACCCAAAGAACGCTGTACGCCCTTGCGCTTCATCAGTACTCCCTTCATGAGTTTAGAATGGCGATCAAGTCTTGCAACTCGGCTTTTGCTTCTTCGGGGGTGCGGACGGTGTCGGCAATCTGGTAGCGGATGGCCTTTTGGTAGCGTCGCCGGAGCCGATGCACGGCGACTTTTACGGCGTCTTCCGAGAGACCCAATTGGCGCGCAAGGGTCGAGTACGGGCATAAAGCGCCGTCCAGGGTGAGAGTGGGTTTGAGGATTTCGAAGTGCTCGCCTTTCCCGGTCTCGCGGTATTCGTGCTCCAGCCGTTCGAGGGCGCTTCGCATGAGCGTGAGGGCCCATTCGCGGTCGAAGGTCTCGTCCGGGGTCGCTCGTTGGTCGCGGAGGACGGCGTCGGTGTTTTCGTTGTGCAGGGCGTCAATGTTGAGGTGGATGGTCCGGGCCCCGCGTTTCTGCGCTCCGGCATGTTCCCATTCGTTGGCGAGGAAATTCTTGAGACACGCGAGGAGAAACGAACGGAACCGGCCGCGACTGCGGTCCGCCCGGCGCCAAAGTTCGCCTTCGAGTAGCCGGGTAAAAAAGTCTTGTGTGAGGTCGCGGGCGTCTTCGTGCCCGCGACCGGTTCGGCGGATGAACAGGTACAAGGGCTGCCAGTAGGTCCGACATAACTCTTCGAGCGCTTTACGCGCTTGGGACCCGTCGCCGCGGGCGGCACTGATGCGGCTCCAGCGAGTGGTTTGGAAGACGCTCACGAGTTCCTCCCGTCGCACCACCGGTTGCTTGCTGCGGACAGGTTGCTCGGTGGCAATGACAAGCGATGATCGCATCAAGAACTGAGAGACATCAACCCGGAAGGACATCAACGACAACAAGGACAACGACGACGGAAAGGAGACAAAGAAGAGTCGTAAAGAGGTTCAGGCTTGGCCGGGGCCGCGGTAGGGCCGGCCGAAGGGAAGTACGAAGGGTTCTTCGAAGGGGCGGAAAGGCACCATGGCGGCGATGTCGTCGAGTCGTCGCAGGATGTCGGACGTGAGCGGGCCGCGACTTGCGTAAGCGATGTTCTTCTCGACCTCGTCCTCGGAGCGGGCGCCCATCAGGGTGCAGGCGATGTTTGGGTTGGAGAGCACAAAGCGTAAGGCGACTTCGGCGAGGGGCATACCCAACTCGTCGAGGAAGCCGTACAGCGCCCGGAATTGCACGCGGCGGGGTTTGCTGAGCCAGGGTGCGCCGGATTCAATCTCGTCATCATAGCGCCGCGCCAGACCGCCCTGTTGCAGCGGAGAGCCGATGATGATGCCCATGCCCAGCGCTTGCGCAGCGGGCAATACCTCGTGCTCGGCCTCGCGCCAGAGAAGGCTATAGTTGAAGGCCGTGAGCACCACGTCGAACTTGCCGGTGCGAAGGATGCGGGGCATTTCGTAGGCGGTGGTACCGCCGAGGCCGGTGTAGCGAATGATTCCCTGACGCTTGAGGTCCGCAAGCAGGTCCACGACCGGTCCGTTGAAATCCTCCGAGTCCGGCCACCAATCGTACTGCCCGGGTCGGTCCGGTTCGTGAATCATCAGGAGGTCAATCGAGTCGCGTCTGAGCAGCCGAAGACTCTCCTCGACGGAACGCATCAGGCAGGCGCGGTCCTGGGGTTGGAAGGGTTGCGGCCGGCCGCCGAGCTTCGTGGAAAGGATGATGGGCGCGTCAATTTCCGGCAGTACTTTTCCCAGTACCTCCTCACTGTCGCGGTAGCCGGGCGCGGTATCAATGTAATTCACGCCAAGTTCCACGGCCCGGCGAATGGCGCGGCGGGCGTCTTCAAACACGCTTCCGTGCGATGAGATGAAGAGACCGCCCAAGGCCAGTTCGCTGACCTCGAGACCCGTCCTGCCGAGCTTTCGTTTCTTCATTGAGCTGCCCCTGGGATAAGCGACGAGGCAAGTCTAGCATGACGGGAAGGGGTATGACTAACCGACAATGGCGAGGAGGGCGCAAGAACAACGAAGACCACAAGGACAGCACAGACGTCCAGGTTTTCGGCGTGCGGATAGGCTCCAGGAATGGTTGGCTAAGACCAGTTGTTTTAAGGGGTTGGGTTCCCTATGCGGGATGTGCAACGGGTTTGTCCGGAGTGCGGTTCGGTCCTGGGGACATTTCGGAGGCAGGGAGTAGCATGCGTCATATCTTGTGTCCTTGTTTATCCTATTCTAAAGTCCACATTTTTGCTTTCCTCGCGCGTTCAGCGATTGTGGCGCTCATTTTGTTCGTAGCCGGCTTTTCTACGTACGTCTTCGCTGAGGAGGGAGCCACTCCGCCTCCCGTCTCGTTCGGGAAGGACATTGTCCCCATTTTTCAGGCGCGGTGCGTGAATTGTCATGGTCCGGAGAAACAGAAGGCTAAGTTGCGTCTGGATACGCCGGAGTTCGTTCAGAAGGGAAACGAAGATGGTCCAGTGATCGTCGCCGGGAAACCGGCGGAGAGTAAGTTATGCAAGCTAATCAGTCTGCCGGCCGACGACGCGGACCGCATGCCGGGAGATGGCGATCCCCTGACTCCGGAGCAGATAGCGTTGATTGCCCGGTGGATTTCCGAAGGCGCGTCGTTCGCTACGGCGCCAGAAGATGCCGCGCCTACGACTGAACCGGCGCCGGCACCAACACCCGAGGCAGCAACTCCTGCGGCTACCCCGGCACCGGTTTCAGCACCTGAGGGGACCCTTGCGTCCGAGGCCGCGCCTACGACCCCCTTAGCTACTCCTACGGTGTTGGACGAACTGGCCAAAGACGTGCCGACGCTGCCGGCGGAAGCGGTCGAGAAACTGCGCGGGTTGGGCGTGCTGGTGATGCCGGTTGCCGCGGGAAGTCCGTTGCTGAATGTTGACCTCCAGTTCCTGGGCGAAAAGGCGAATGACGACGTATTGAAGGAATTGGCGCCGCTGGCCGAGCACATCACGTGGCTGAATCTGGCGCGCACCGCGGTCACGGACGACGGGCTGGCGGCGGTGAGTCCTCTGAAGAAACTTACGCGGATTCACTTGGAGCGGACCGGTATTGGCGATGCGGCGCTGGGGCATCTGACGGGTCTTACGCATCTCGAATACCTCAACCTGTACGGCACCAAGGTGAGCGATGCGGGATTGGAGCAACTGCGTTCGCTGCCGGCGCTGCACAGGCTGTACGTCTGGCAGACGCAAGTGACTACGACCGGGGCCGAAAATCTCAAGGCGGCGCTGCCCGAAGTGGAAGTGAATCTCGGGACAGAAATAGCCGCCGCGCCGCCCTCGGAAGCGCCGAAACCTGCGGAAACCGCCGACGCGACCCCTGCCGAGGCGCCAAAGCCCGCGGAGAATGCGGCGACGCCAGCGGCCGAAACTCCAAAGAAGACCGTGCTTGCGCTCTTATTTGACGCGGACAGTTGCTGCGACAAGGCGCATCATGAGAACCAGGAATGCGAGCATCCCTGCTGTAAGGAAGCAGCCGCGAAGGGCGAGGTCTGCGTGAAATGCAATCCCAACGCAGCGAAGAAGTCGGAGCTGGCCGCCCGTTTCGACCAAGACGGTTGCTGCGCCAAGGCCGCGCAAGAAGGCAAGCAGTGCGACCATCCTTGCTGCAAGGAAGCGTGGGGTAAGGGAGACCTCTGCACGAAATGCAATCCGAACGGCGCGCAAAAGGTCGCGAAATCCGCTCCGGGTCTGGACAAGATTTCGTTCAATAAGCATGTCCGGCCAATCCTGGCCGAGAACTGTTTCCAGTGTCACGGGCCGGATAGTGCCGCCCGCAAAGCCGATCTGCGGCTGGACGTGCGCGATGTAGCTCTGGCCGAGCGCGACGGCAAACGCGCGATCGTTCCCGGCGACAGCGCGCACAGTCAGGTGATAGCTCGTGTGACTCACGCTGACCCGGCTGAGCGGATGCCGCCGGCGAAGACGGAGAAATGTCTGACTCCGGAACAAATTGCCTTGCTGACGCGGTGGATTGGCGAGGGGGCCGAGTATGAACCGCATTGGTCGTACATCAACCCGGTCCGCCCGGAAAATCCCACGGCCAAGAATGCCGCGTGGACGCGGAACCCGATTGACGCCTTCGTGCTGGCGAAGTTGGACGAGAAAGGTCTCGAGCCATCGGCGGAAGCGGACCCGGTGGCCTTGATTCGCCGCTTGAGTTTCGATCTGATAGGTTTGCCTCCCACGCCGGAGGACGTAGACGCGTTCGCAGCAGACTCGACTCCCGACGCTTACGAAAGACTGGTGGATCGGCTCTTGGCCTCGCCGCAGTACGGCGAGCGGATGGCGGTGCACTGGCTGGACTTGGTCCGCTACGCGGATACCAATGGCTTTCACGGCGACGAGTTCCGCAGTATTTATCCGTACCGCGACTATGTGATCAAAGCCTTCAATGAGAATATGCGGTACGACCAGTCCACGCTTGAACAACTTGCCGGCGACTTGATCCCGAATCCGACCACGGAACAGTTGATCGCGTCCGGCTACAATCGGCTGAACCAAATCACCGCAGAAGGCGGTGCGCAGGCGAAGGAATATGTCGCGAAGTATGCCGCTGACCGCGTACGCACCACGGCGGCCGTCTGGCTGGGTTCGACGATGGGTTGTGCCGAATGTCACGATCACAAGTTCGACCCGTTCACGATGAAGGACTTTTACAGCTTTGGCGCGTTCTTCGCCGACGTGGAAGAGAAAGGCGTCTATAAGGCGGGCGATACGTGGGACCCGTTCATGCAGTTGCCGAACGAGGAACAGACCGCGCACAAGAAGGAAATCGAGTCCATAGTCGCCAAATTACAAGCGATTCTGGACACCCCGACGGAAGCCTTGGCCGTCGGTCAACGCCGTTGGGAGGCCAAGGCGCGCGACGAAATTGCCGCGGCGCAAAATAACTGGACGGTGCTGGTGCCGGCCCGCCAGGTATCTTCCGGCGGCGCGAAGCTGAAGCTTCAGGAGGATTTCTCGGTTCTCGCATCGGGAGAAAACCCTGCCCAGGATGTCTACACGCTTACGTTCCGGACGGACCAGCAGCACATAACCGGACTTCGCCTCGAAGCGATTGTTCATCCTTCGTTGAAGGGAGGACTCGCGCGGGGAAATGGGAACTTTGTACTCACCGGAATCGAGGTGGAAGTCATTCGACCCGGGGAGACTCAGCCGCAGTCCGTGAAGATAACTTCCGCGCAAGCGGATCTTGAACAGAAGGATTTCCCGATCACCGCCGCCTTGGATGGCGACCCCAAGTCCGGTTGGGCGGTATCCGGACACGAAATACGCAACGTCAGCCGGCAGGCGGTATTCACGTTTGCGGAAGCCGTTGCGGGAGGGACTGGAACCACGCTAACGGTCCGTCTGAGACACGAGTCAGACTTCGCACAGCACGCCATTGGCTGCTTCCGGATCGCGCTGACTACGGCCGAGAAACCGGCCCTCGGGAGACCGCGCGACCTCGACGGGGCGGCCCTCGCTGCGTTGTGGCTCGACGAAGAGAAACGGTCGCAAGGTGACAAGGATGCGCTTGCGAAATACTACCGCAGCATCGCGCCGGAACTGGCCGCCGTGCGGGACGAAATGGCGGAAACACAACTGCGATTGACGCAACTCAACAAGGAAATTCCGACCACGCTAATCACGCGCGCCGTCGAACCGCGCGTGGTGCGAATTCTCCCGCGCGGGAACTGGCTCGACGAGTCCGGCGAGATCGTGACGCCGTCCGTGCCGCATTTTCTGCCGCAATTGGCGGTGTCGGGCCGCCGTACCACACGGAAAGACTTGGCGGAATGGCTCGTCTCCGCCGAGAACCCGCTGGCCGCGTGCGTTTTCGTGAACCACCTCTGGAAGCTCTATTTCGGGACCGGTCTTTCCAAAGTACTCGATGACTTGGGCACGCGTGGCGAATGGCCTACACACCCGGAATTGCTGGACTGGCTGGCGGTCGAGTTCCGCGAAAGCGGCTGGGATATCAAGCACATGGTGAAGTTGGTCGTCATGTCGAGCACGTACCGCCAGACGTCCGCGCCGCACCAAGAGTTGGAGCAAGTTGATCCCTACAACCGCCTGCTTGCGCGGCAGTCCCGGGTGCGGCTC
This sequence comes from Candidatus Hydrogenedentota bacterium, assembly GCA_016209895.1. Classification (GTDB taxonomy): domain Bacteria; phylum Hydrogenedentota; class Hydrogenedentia; order Hydrogenedentales; family SLHB01; genus JACQVH01. The sequence continues at coordinate 10,043 of JACQVH010000062.1, forward strand.
AGCGCCGAGTTTGTCCGTGATAATGCCTTGCTCATCAGCGGTTTGTTGTCAAAAAAAATCGGCGGGCGCAGCGTGTTTCCATATCAGCCGGACGGCTACTGGGACGACTGCAACACGTTCACCGGTCCTCTCATTTACACCACGGACCTCGGCGACGATCAATATCGGCGCGGCCTGTACACGGTGTGGAAGCGCAGTTTCCTCCATCCCAGCCTGCTGGCGTTTGACGCGCCGTGTCGCGAGGAGTGCACCGCCGAACGGGTCGTTTCCAATACGCCGTTACAGGCCCTTGCCTTGTTGAACGATCCGACGTACGTCGAGACCGCGCGGGTGTTCGCGGAGCACATCATTGGGGAGGGTGGTGCTTCCACGGAGGAACGACTGAACTGGGCGTATCGCCGGGCATTGTCGCGCAAACCGTCGGCAGACGAGATCGCTCTTTTGACCGAACTCTGCAACAAACACCGGACGGAATTCACCAACGACAAGGAATCGGCGCAGAAGCTAATCGCGGTCGGCCAGTGTCCGCCACCACAAGATATTGACCCCATCGAATTGGCGGGGTGGACTTCCGTGGCCCGGGCGATTCTAAACATGCACGAGACAATAACGAAATTGTAGCAATGAGCAATGAGGAACGTGCAATGAGTAAGTACCGAGTACCGAGTGACGATTAACTAACAAGGAACTTGGGTGATGTTTTCACTGACGGATGAACAATTGTTGCTGACACGCAGACAATTCCTGGGGCGGGGTGCGTGTGGGATTGGAACCTTGGCGTTGGCCGGGTTGTTGAATAACGGTCGCGCAATGGCCGCAACGGGGTCGGAGTTGCCGTGGCGCGGCGTGATCAGTCCGTATCACGTATCGCCACGCACTCGACGGGTCATTTACCTGTTCATGGCGGGCGGGCCGTCGCACCTCGAAACCTTCGATTATAAGCCGAAGCTGGTTGAGATGGACGGCAAACCAATGCCCGATTCGTTCACTAAAGGCCAGCCCATCGCACAGTTGCAGGAAAAGGAATTGCGGTGCTTCGCGCCGCAGTACGGGTTCAAGAAATGTGGTAGTTCCGGTCAGGAGATATCGGAGATTCTTCCGCACATCTCCGACATTGCGGACGACATCTGCATCATCCGCTCGATGCAGACCGAACAGATCAACCACGGTCCCGCGCAGACCTATATCAACACCGGCACCATGATCCCCGGACGGCCCAGTATGGGCTCCTGGATTCTCTACGGTCTCGGCAGCGAATGCGAGAACTTGCCCGGATTCATCGTGCTGACCTCGGCGGGCGGCGGACAGAATCAGCCGATCGCCGCGCGCCAATGGCACAGCGGATTTCTGCCGAGCCGGTTTCAAGGTGTGCAGTTCTTGTCCAAAGGCGATCCGGTGCCTTATGTAGCGAGCCCGTCAGGCGTCAACTCCGATCAGCAACGGGACGTGGTAGATGCGGTCCGTCGGCTCAACGAACTCTCGAATGAGACCGTGGACGATCCGGAAATCGCCACGCGCATCAGTCAGTACGAGATGGCATTCCGCATGCAGACGAGCGTGCCGGAACTGATGGACATCTCGAACGAGCCGCAACACATCCGCGATCTCTACGGGGTGAAAGCGATTGACGGAACGTTCGCCTCCAATTGTCTGTTGGCTCGGCGCTTGGCCGAGCGCGGCGTCCGCTTTATCCAACTTTACCACCGGGGTTGGGACCACCATGACCGGGTGAAGCAGGGCGTGGCGACGACCGCCGGCTTGGTTGATCAGGCTTCGGCCGCGCTCATCATTGACCTGAAGCAGCGTGGGATGCTCGAAGACACGCTGGTGGTTTGGGGCGGCGAATTCGGGCGCACGCCGATGGCGCAAGGCGACGGGCGCGACCATCATATTCGCGGATTCTCGATTTGGATGGCGGGCGGCGGCATCAAGGGTGGCATCACCCACGGAAAGACCGACGACCTTGGATATTACGCCGTGGAAGACAAAGTCCACGTCCATGATTTCCACGCGACGATGCTGCATTTGCTGGGCGTAGACCACACGAAACTGACGTACCGTTTCCAAGGCCGCGATTTCCGTCTCACCGACGTCGCGGGCGAGTTGGTTCAGAAGATTATCGCCTAGTCTCGACAGTTACCGCGGCGTAGACGGGCGCGGTGCGTCCTGCTTTATCCACCGCGGCGGCTCCAATTGGGCATTCCATGCTTTCCAGGCGGCGTGAAGCTCAGCGACTTTGTCCGGATGTTTCTCCGCAAGGTCACTAGTTTCGCCGAGGTCCGCAGCGAGATCATAAAGCTGCGGCTTCCCGTCGCGAAGTTCACACCGCAACTTCCAGTCGCCCATGCGGATCGCCCAGGGTTCTCCGTAGCGCCAATACAGCGCGTCATGCGGCGGCCGCGACTTCTCGCCGCGCAGGTACGGAAGCAAGTTCACGCCATCCAGTTTCCAATCGGCAGCAACCTTTCCGCCGGCCGCAGCGATGGCCGTAGGAAGGATGTCGAGCGCGCTCACCGGCCGATCGAAGGCGTTTCCGCTCGGTAGTTGCCCTTTCCATTGCATCATGAACGGGACCCGAATGCCGCCTTCGTACACCTCGCCTTTGACGCCGCGCAAGGGGTTGTTGCGTGAGGACGTCTGCTGCGTCGGTCCGCCGTTGTCGCTGAGGAACACGACCAACGTGTCATCTTCCAGTTCCAGGGCGCGCAGTCGCTCCAACACGTGGCCGACGGCGTCATCCATGGCCGAAAGCATGGCCGCAAACGTGCGCCGCGGTTCCGTCTTGATGTGACTGAATTTCGCTAGTCGCTCCGGCGTGGCTTCCATCGGCGCATGCACCGCGTTGAAGGGAAGATACAAGAAAAACGGTTCTTCCCGGTGTCGCTCGAGAAACGCGCCGGCCTCCTGTGCAAGGTTGTCCGTAAGATAGGTGATTTCTTTCACGGGTTCGGTCCCGCGCACCAGTGGGTCATCAATGGGGCGACCACCCGTAAGGAAATACGAATGACTCCCCGCGAGAAAACCGTAGAATTCATCGAAGCCGCGCTTCGTGGGATGGAACTCCGGCTCGTATCCGAGGTGCCATTTTCCAAACATGCCCGTGGTACGACCTAGAGCCTTCATCCGGTCGGCCAGTGTCGTTTCAGTCAGGGGCAGACCGAAATTCTTGGCGGCGGCGGCCGGCGGCCCCGGATTGAATTCATGACCGAAGCGTTGCTGGTAGCGCCCCGTCATAAGACCGGCCCGAGTTGGACTGCACACCGGACAAGTCACGTAGCCGTTCGTAAAGCGCACGCCGTTGCGCGCGATCGAGTCAATATTCGGCGTGGGCACGTCGTGACAACCGTACACCCCTACGTCAGCGTAGCCTAGGTCGTCGGCGACGATAAGGACGACGTTCGTTGCCTGTCCACGGCCAATTCGAGTTGTTGAGACACGAGCCCGCGAAGCCGCGCACGGCAGACTTCCCAACGCGGGAACCATCGCGGCGCCGGCCAGCAATCGGCCGGATGATTTCAGGAAGTCTCGTCTTTTCATGTTCTGATCTCCCACAAGTTGATTCCCATGGCATCCATTTGCGAACCAATCATCGAATCTCGGTTCGCGACACGCGGTCCTTCCACGGGTGACTCGTCTGCTCCATCCATTCGAGCAGCTTCTGATTCCAGCGGCGCGCGGGCTGCAGATACTTCGCGCGACGTGGGCTTCGTCCCAAGAGATTGTTGAGTTCGTTTGGGTCCGGTTCGAGGTGAAAGAGCATGTCCACGTCGTTGGGATGTATGCTCCAGACGTATTTCCATTCTCGGTCCTGAATCATGATATGTCGTTCCTCGAATTGGGAGACAATGAAATCCCCAGGCGAACTCTTGTTTTCCTGAATTTGCTCCCGGAGCGAACGGCCATCGCGCGACGGAAACTGTATACCGAGATAATCACTGATCGTAGCATAAAGGTCAATCAGGTTTACCGGTTCCACAATTACGCCCCTCGGGATTCTCCCCGGCAGACGCAGGATTAGCGGCACGCGGACCGACCCGTCGTAGAAGACAAATTTCTGGCCCAGGCCATGGTCTCCGAGCATTTCTCCGTGATCGGCGGTAAATATGACCAGCGTCCGGTCGCGGAGTTGAAGCCGGTCTATGGCGGCCAGAATCCGGCCCACGTGGTGGTCCACCTCTTTCACCGCCGCGTAGTAACGCGCCATAATCAATCGAATATGCGCGCGTTCCACTTGATCCAGCGCGCGGTCGAAGTCCCGGTAGATGCTATCCTCGCGTGAATCGTCGAACGTCTCCGAAATTCCCAGGTCAGCGGCCTTGACCTCGTCGCAGTAGGGTCGCGCGATGTACAGCGGCGGGTGCGGATGCAGCAACGAGCAGGTGATGGAAAACGGTACGTTATGCAAGTCATTCAAAGCAACGATGGTTTCGTCGGCGGTCATCGCGGATATGGTGTGAGCCGCAGGCACACTGTCGCGGCCATACAATTTGCCCGGCATCGGCACCGGGGGTTCGTGCGGGCGCTGCTCCGTCCGATAGGCGTAATCCATCGGGTCCGGGTCGTATGGCCAGCCGCTGTACGGATTGATAAACTGACCGGGACGCGGCTTGGGGGCCGGGGGTAGTACGCGCGCGAGGTAGGCGCGATAATACTCGGAATCGTCCATTATCGGCGCGGGGTCATACGCATCGAGAAGCGCCGGCGGCGCGTGCCAACGCCCGCAATACCGCGTGGCATATCCCGCCTTGTGCAACTTCTGGTCAAACGAAGTGACCCCCGGTCGGATTCGGTTAGCCGGGGCAGCGGGATTGGTGGTACAGCCGTGTCGGTGAATGTAGTGACCCGTGAGGATGGATACTCGGGCCGGCGCACAGATTGGGCTGGGCGTGATGGCGCGCTCGAAACGCGTTCCTTCCCGCGCCAGGCGGTCCAAATTCGGCGTGTCCACAAAGCGACTCCCAGCACAGGACATCGCGTCATGACGAAATTGGTCCGTAAGGATAAAGAGGAGATTGAAAGGAGGCGCGGCGGAATCTTCGGAACTCATCCGACCCAGATCGGCGAAGACCAAGCCGATTCCCCGTCCACCTGAACGACGCGGACGTAATAATACGCGGGCTCGCGGGGTGAGTAGCGGTAATCTTCGTAGTGGAGTTGCCAATCCCACTCGCCGTGGCAAAAGCTCGTGTGAACCACCTTGCCGTTCTTGATAATCCGGACGTGGTCGAGACCATTGCTGCCCGCGCAGGCCACTTGCAGTACAGGGCGCCCGGACGGGAGGGCCGGTATCTCGGTACCCATGATGGCGCCCTCGAGGGTGAAAGATAGCGTGATTGGCGCGCCGGTCGTGGCGTAACAGCGCCGGGCGTGGAGCGCATCCCAGACGGCCTGGCGGGTCAGCTCGCGGGCGAGCACCACCGCGCGGCCGCTGCCCAAATGGTGAAAGATGTGATGATGTTTGACGTAAGGACTCTGGGCATCGCCGGGATGGCCATCATGGCCGTCCGACGATGCGATCAGTCCTAAGCGATTTCCGAGGTTGAGGGCGTCGCGCACGGTCAAGGTGCGATACCGGTCGGAAATCCCGCGTGGAAAATCGCCGTAATACTCGCTCGAACCCCAACTTGAATAGGTCTCGACGAGTCGGTCGTGTTTCGCATGGCAAAAATCCCAATGAAAGGGATGGGACGCCGAGGAGGAATGATGAGGAACCGAGAAAAAGGGGACATTGGTGCGCTCGAGGGCCGCCCACAGTTCGTCCGGGTGTACCGCCTTCTCCGGCTCTTTGTTTGGGAAACCCCAGTCGCGCGCGCTATTCACAACCGTGCCGCCTGTTTCGCGAAAGTAGATGTTTCGATGGCCATACAGCAGACTCGTGAACTCGAAGGCGGGCATACAAGCGAACCGGCCCGGCTCGTCATGGGCATCTGCCAGCGCCAGATATTCGCCGACTTTGTTTTTTTCGATCTGGCATTCGTGCTCGGTCAGCGCATAGAAATCGAGCGCGCCCGGACCGCGCGCGTACCGGTAATTATCCTCGCGCGAACCCCAACCGCAGCCCTTGTTCTCGGACGCGTCGCCTTGCTGCCCGGAGTGCGTGTGGATGTCGCCGAAGAAGACGAAGTATTCGCCGACTTTGGGCCGCGCACCCGAGGCCACGTCCACGGCTCGGTATACGTCCGAGTGCTCCAAGATGCCCGGCGCGGCGGCCAATTGAAACCAGCGCGTGGAGGGCGCGTCGGCGCGCGCTTCGAGACGCAACACCGCCTGCGATCCCGGGACAATCCAACTAGACGGAACCGTCAGGAGAGCCGGGCCAAAGGCGGCGAAACTCTCATTGATTAGCACGGAACTTAGACATAACGAGCCACCGGGCGGCGCGGATTCGATTCGATGCGCCGAAAACGCGAATGATGTTTCCACCCCGCGCCACAGTTGGGCGTGTTTCACAACGCGTATAGAAACGGCGAAGCGATCATTGCAGTACAGGTCCCAATTACCGCTCGGCTGGGGCAGCGGCGAGCCGTTGCCGAATCCGATGGGCATTAGAAACGATACCCGGTCGGCAGCGTTGGCGGGAACCGGCGCCGTCTTCCACGAAAAGGCCCGGCGCGCGCTCAGCGGAAAGTACCATTCGCGGAGATCGGACGTCTCCATGAATCCTGCCACCCGTTCCCCGCCAACCACGGCATCGCCGAGATCCACGATTTCCTTGGCGCCGTACACGACGGTGCTGCCAAGTTTATCTCGAATGTATGCGGCAATCTCGGGCGCGATGGTCCGTCGCGCACGCGGATTCGGGTAGGCGTCCACGCGGGTCACTCGTTTCCGGCGCGGCGAAACGTGCCCGAACCGGGGTAGTGCGCGGCCGAATTCCAGTCGGGACGCCACCACAATGCGGTGCCGGTATCCGCAGCCTCGTCGTAATCGTATATGGTCAGGTTGATTTGGAGGATGTTCCAGCGACCACCCTGCTTGTTTTCCAAGTGCGAGATCGGGACCGCGACCTCGGCGACGTGGCCATTGGAAGTGAGAACGTCCGCCGCGACGACGCCGGCCGGCCATTTGTCGCGGTCCGGCGCATGGGTCCGGTCGGCGGTTTCCCGGGGACTCACCGCCACACGCAGGTAATCCGGCACGCTCTTGGTCGCGCGTTCCTGCGCGCGCAGTTCCTCCGCATTGGCCCGTGCGTCCACGCGGATTTCCACGCCGTCCTGTTTCGTGGGCAGCGCGTTGGGGCGAAGGTGCGCCTTGTCGTCCGTGACCTCAATGGCCACGTACATGAACTTTTCATCGTGCGCCAGCGCAAAACGAAACGACGCGTCGCCAGGACCATCCCAGAATAACTCGTTGGGTGAGACGTATCCGGGCTCGAGGCATACGAACGGCAACTCCGCCCAATCCGACAGCGAGCCGTCCACTGTTACCAGCGACGCGCGAAGCGGACAATCGAAGGGCGCATCAATCACGATTCGGTGTTTGATCGGAACGGCGATGGGCGCCTTTTCCGGCGGTTCAAACGTGAATTGCCAGCGACTGGCAAGGGGCAGGAATTTCTGCAAGTCGAAAGCGGTCTCGGTCACCAGTTTTACTTCGATCTCCTGGTTCCCTTTCGCGGCAAGATCGCAGCGAATGCGCGACGGTTGCGGCGTCAACTGTGGAGTCGGCGCGATCGTGCCCTCGACATGCATTGGTAGAGTGGCTGGGTTCTGAAGCCGGAGCCGAATGGCGCCGCCCGTAAATCGGGGTTTGTCGAGGATCGCCGGTACGACGCCGATTGCCTTGCCGTCGAGCACGGGCTGAATCAACGCCGCCTGCTCGGCGGTGCGCACGTCCTTGTGCAGGATGCCGGCGAGGGTAAGATTGACCAGACGCGGCCCCTCGTCGCTCATCGTCACCCAGGCGACCTCATCGAATTCGCCGGCGAGCGGCCCGGCATGGGCCATGCTTCCGCCCGTCGTCGCCAGCACGAAATACTCGCGGCCCAGGCGTTCATACTTCATGTAGTCGTGCGTGTGACCGACAATCACGGTATACTTGCGATCCTTTAGCGCCTCCTCGATGCGGCTCCACCCGCCGTCCTTCTCGTAGGTCCAAATCGGCTTGTGCATGAAAAGCAGCGTCCAGCGCACGTTTGGATTCTCGTTCAGCGCGCGCGTCACGTAGTTGATCTGTTCGTCGCTGAACTGCGCGATGTCCGCATCGTCAGTGTTCATGCCGATGAAGAGCACGTTCTTATAAAGGAAATGGTAGTAAATGTGCCCGAAACGCTCCTTCCAGAGCTTCGCGCCGAAGGGCGTGTTAGACACGTCGTGATTGCCCGGCACGAAGAAGAACGGCATCTCGAGTTGTCCGATGATGCTGTCAAACTCACGCCACTGCTCGCGCAGTTCGGCCTCGGTGTCCACCCCTCCCTCGACCAGATCGCCCACGCACATCACCAACTCCGGCTGCAGCCAGTTGAGCTTCCGCACGCCGTCCTCGAACACGCCTGGCCGCGCCCCGCCGGTTCGATCCGACATGATCGCAAACTGAAAGTTATCCGGGTCATTGTGAAATTGTAGATGTGTCCATGGATGTGGGCCGTCCGGGATGCCGGGGACGAACGGGGACGTGGGCGCCGCGCCAGCGAGCAGCATTGTCGCGCATAGGATCATCATGGATTGCACCGCAGGAAACCTCCTTCCGAAACGATGAACTTCAAGTAGATGGCCCAAGTGTAGTACGTATTACACCCAATGCGCTGCGGTAATGCAAACATTCCTCGGGTTTCGGGTCTTACGGGGTGGGGCGGTCTGACTGGTCCGACCTGTCAGACGTGTCGGACCTAATGGAACGAAACCATCGTGCAAAGTAACGACGTCTTTCAATTCCGAGACCTGAACCCCGAGTCCCGTTCCCGTTTGCCTCGCGCATAGCCGACCCGCTACACTTCTGCTTCGTCGGTTTGGAGGGACTCCCGTGAACATCACCATTGCCTCATACTCGTTCCATGGCTTGCGCGCGGCGGACATGATGGACGGTTTCGGATATCTCGAGACCATCAAATATCGCTATGGACTGGATAGCGCCGATTTCTGGAATGGCACGCTGGGTTCTAATGAACTGCTGTTTCAGGACGATTACCAGAAACATCTCTGCGAGGCGCTGGCCGAACACGAACTCAGCGTTGCCAATTATCACGTGGACGGCTGTCACGTCTGGGAAGATGACCCGGCCATCCGCGAAAAGCATAATGACGACGCGCTCAAACACCTGAAATTTGCCCGCCGTATCGGCGCCCAGACGGTGCGAATTGATGCCGGCGGGAAAGGCCACACCTGGACCAACGAGCAGTTCGATTGCATCGTCGAACGCATGCGCGCCTACGCGATGATCGGGGCCGACTGCGGTTTTCGCGTGGGACCCGAGTCCCACTGGGGACCCGAACTGGTCCCCGACAACATGGAGCGACTGGCCCGCGCCGTGGACCATCCCGGATTCGGCATCCTCTTGCATATCGGCCATTGGGAAAACGCGCCCGCCGAGGAAGGCGACCGGCGGCTAGCCCCCTGGACGATGCACACGCACGTGGATGCCAACGTGACCCGCGCGCGCCTCGAACCGGCCATGCGCCTGTTGATGGACGCGGGCTATCGCGGCTATTGGGGCGTCGAGCACCACTCCGCGGTCAACGAGTACGCCGAGGTCGCCTGCCAACTGGCCGAAGTCCGGCGCGTTCTCTCCAAAATACGTGCGGAGCGAGGAGTGAAGTAATCGTGTCTCTCCGACGATGTCTTTATCCGTCCGGATTTTGTTGTGTCCCCAGTGTTTTTGATTGTCCATGAAGTCGAAAGGAGCTTGTAATGTCTGAGCGCAAAATCCGCATTGGAATCATCGGCGTCGGCCAAATTGGCAAACACCATCTCGACAACTACGCCAAACTGCCCGGCGCCGACGTCGCGGCGGTATGTGATATTGATGTGCCGGAACTCAAGCGCGTTTCCGAGGTCTACAGGATCAAGGATACCTACATCAAGTATCGCGACCTGCTTAAGCGCGAGGACATCGAGGCCGTCGACGTCTGCCTTCATAACAACCTGCACGCGCCGGTCACCATGGCGGCCCTCGAAGCCGGCAAGCACGTCTACTGCGAGAAGCCCATGGCCGGTGCGTATCCCGACGCCAAGGCCATGCTCGAAACCGCCCGCAAACTGGGCAGGAAACTCAGCATCCAGCTCTCGACCCTGTTCGCGAAAGAGACGAAAGTGGCCAAGCGCCTCATTGACGACGGGAAACTCGGCAAGTTATATCACGCCCGCTCGTGCGGTTTCCGGAGACGCGGACGCCCCTTTGTGGACGGCTATGGCTCGGAGAACTTCGTAAAGAAGGAGATCGCCGCCGGGGGCGCGCTGTTCGACATGGGCGTCTATCACATCTCACAATTGCTTTATTTGCTTGGCCAGCCGCCCGTCGAACGCGTAACGGGCAAGACCTACCAGGAAACGGACATGGACCCGCGCCGGCGCAAGAGTAGCGGCTACAGTGTCGAAGAGTTGGGCTTGGGGTTCGTTCGATTCACCGGCGGACTCACGCTCGACATCATCGAGTCGTGGGCCATCCACCGCAATAACTTCGAGGGTAGTTCCCTGGTGGGTACCCAGGGTGGCATCACGCTCAGTCCTTTCAGTTACCACTCGATTATGGGCGACGTGCCTTTCAACGCTACCTTTGAAATTGACGACGCCGACTGGCGCTGGCACAAAATCCTCGACGACCAGGACGCGAACGATTCGCCGCAACATCATTGGATCGCCGCGCTCCAGGGGCGCGTCCCGTTGCTGCCGACGGCGGAGATTGCATTGCAGACCATGCTCATCAGCCAGGGCATCTATCTCTCCGAACAACTCGGACGCGAAGTGACGGTTGAGGAGATTGAGAAGAACAGTGTTTCGACGGCGTTGAAAGTGTGAAGGGAAGTTCCGAGTGGCGAGTTCCCAGTTCCGAGTAATTAGTACCGGGCTATGACTGCTGAGACACCGAACCCTAATCCATGTCCGCCCTCGACCTAGTCGTAATGATCGCTTACTTCCTTGGCATCACGGCCATGGGATTGTGGGTAGCGCGGAAAGTCAAGAGCAGCGGCGGCTACTTCCTTGGCGACCGCAAGCTACGCTGGTGGATCATGATGGGTCAAGCCTTTGGCACGGGCACCCACGCCGAACAGCCGGTCGCCCAGACCGGTGCCACCTGTGAACTGGGCTTCGCCACCATCTGGTACCAGTGGAAGAACATGCTCATCACACCCTTCTACTGGCTCCTTGCGCCATGGTACCGGCGCAGCCAGCGCACCACCATCGGCGAGATCATCGAAGACCGGTACGGTCGCAAGCTGGCGTTGCTCTACACGGTTTTCGCGATCGCCTATTTCGTCTTCAACCAGGGCGCGATGCTCAAAGGCGCGGGCAAGGTCATTTCCATCGCCACCGGCGACCAGATGATTTCTGCCAATGGCGTCGTCGTGGCGATGACCCTCGCGTTCATCGTCTATAGCTTCTTCGGTGGGCTCCGCGCCTCGGCCTACACGGACTTCGCCCAGTCGTTTCTGATCATCGTACTCTCGTTTCTGCTGATCCCGGCCGGCCTGGCGCGTGTCGGTGGCTTCACCGGCATGCGCCAAGCGCTGCCGCCCGACTTTTTCAATGTCTACAGCGAAGTGAGCGGTCTGGACGCATTCACAATCGCGATGCTCACGCTCAATGGTCTGGTCGGGATCGTCGCCCAACCGCACATCCTCTCGATGTGCGCCAGCGGCAACACGGAACGAGCCGGTCGCGTCGGCCAGACCTACGGTTCCTTCGTGAAGCGCATCTGCACCATCGGCTGGGGATTGACCGGTCTTATCGTCGCCGCGATGCTTGTCGTCGAACATCAGTCGCTCCCTGAACGCGAGGCGGCTTTCGGATTCGCCTGCCGCGAGCTTCTCGGACCCGGATTGGTCGGTCTCATGATCGCGTGCGTCCTTGCCGCCAACATGTCCACCTGCTCGAACTTCATGGTGAACACCGGCGCGCTTTTCACCCGTAATCTCTATCGCGAATACGTTAATCCCGATGCCGACGACCGCCGACTGCTACTCATGGGACGTGTCTCGGGGCTCATCCTCACGCTCCTGGGCGTCGCGTTTGCCCTCACGGTCGAGCACGTCCTCGATGCCTTCCTCTTCACAGAGACCATCGCCGCTTTCATGGGCATCATGTTTATGGGCGGCGTTCTGTGGCAGCGCGCCAATCGGTACGGCGCGCTGGCCGCCACCGTGAGCGCCTTCGGCCTTTACTACGCGCTTGACTACCTACTGACGTGTCGCGCGAACGGCGCAACCTTTCCGACGCTCTCCGCGGCCTGGGATTACGCCCGGTCCTGCGCGCAGGAGGGTCAACTCTCGGTTTTTCTCGCCACCGGCGACGTCAAGTTAGTGTACCCATGGAAAGCCGCGCCCTTCGGGTGGGCCATGCTGGTTGGATTCGCAACGTTAGTCGTCATCAGCCTGCTGACGCGCGCCGAGAATCCCGCCCGCGTCGCGGCCTTCTTCGACCGCATGCGCCGATCTAGCGACGAAGATGCGGTCACTCCCAGCGGAGAACGGGTCGCGGCTGCGGAGCGCGGCGAGGATCTCATTTTTCTCGACCTCCCCGGCTGGTTGCATGCCCCACGCTGGCGCGGGTTCTGGCATCGCTATCGCGAAGACCTCGTTGGCTTCCTGCTCGGCTGGCTGACCGTCGGTTTGCTGGTTTTTCTTGCCTGGGCCGTTATGCAAATCGGGAAACAGGCGCCATGAAGCGCGTGGAAGCCAGGCCGAAGCGACTCGATTCGCGACTGAAGCCCATTCTTGACGATCTGTATTCTCGCTATAATCGTCCCGAATACATCACGCCGGATCCGCTGCAATTTGTCGTCGGGTATCCGGACGTTCGTGACCGCGAGATTGCGGGGATGATCGCTTCTTCGCTGGCATTCGGGAACATTGCGCAAATCTTGCGGAGCATCAGCGGAATCCTGGACACAATGACGCGCCCGTGTAGTTTTCTGCTGGAAACGGACGACCGCGAGATTCGACGGCGCTTCGCGGGGTTCCGGCACCGGTTCGTTTCCGACCGGGAATTCACGGCGATGCTGATTGGCGTGAAACGGGCAATCAATCGTCACGGGTCGCTGCACGGCTTGTTCGCCCACGGAATGAGACCGGAACATGATTCGGTGCTTCCTGCCTTGGAGCATTTCGTCCAACAATTGCGAGCCGAGGCGGGCCGCGACCTCAAATTTCTCTTGCCATCCCCGCGCGACGGCAGCGCCTGCAAGCGGCTTCTGCTTTTCTTGCGTTGGATGGTCCGCCACGATGCGGTAGACCCCGGGGGATGGGTGGACCTTTCGGCGGAGAAGCTGGTCGTTCCTTTGGACACGCACTTATTTCGGATCGCGCGCCAGCTCGGTTTCACCGACCGCAAGCAAGCCAACTTACGCACCGCCCTCGAGGTTACCGAGGCCTTTCGTCGGATTTGTCCCGAAGACCCCGTCAAATACGACTTTGTATTGACTCGATTTGGGATTCATCCGAAATTGTCTAAACAATACCGTCAGCACAAATGGTAGCGTTGCGATCGGTAGGAACGCCCTGCGTAGCGCCCATTTGCAATGGGCGTGACTCCCATTGCAAATGGGCGCTATGAACGAGTGCGCCGGAGCAGGGCAAAGAAGTGCCGCAGTTCTTCGACGTTGAGGACCCAGGTCAGGAACGCGTAACTCGCGGTGGCGGCCAGGATTGGCGCGGAAACCGAGAGCACCTGAGCAAGCAGCGCTTTGGTGGGGTAGAAGTAGTGGACGCGAACATAAACGGCGTACGCGATTGCCGTCATCATCACTCCGGCCAACGTAATTCGGAGCAAGGTGCTGAGGAATTCCTTCGACCAAAGTGGGCCGTATCGGTTGCAGAGCAGGATGTACAAGAGCGCAAAGTTGACAGTGTACGAGACGGTCGTTGCGAGCGCTAATCCCCAGTATCCGCAGGGGCGTACCAGCGCGCAGTTTAACAGGATGTTCAATAACATGCTGCCGGACGCCACGAGCACGGGCGTCTTCGTGTCTTGTACGGCATAGAAGCCGGTCACGGCGACTTTTACCCAGGCGAAGGCGAGTAGTCCCGATGCGTAAAGCGCAAGCGCATTCGCGGTCCAATCGGTAATTGTAGGCGAGAATTCGCCGTGCTCGTAGAGCAACTGCGTGATGGGAAGCCGAAGGAGTATCAGACCGAGCATGGCGGGCAACACTAGGAAATAACTTTGCTGAAACCCGTGGAGCAATGTGGACCGGATTTCGGCGTCATCGTGGCGTGCGCCGGCACGCGAGGCGGCCGGCAAGATAGCCACGGAGGTGGCTATCCCGAACGTCGAGAGGGGCAATAGTACCAGTTGATTGGCATGGAAGAGCGCGGTCTGGACGCCTTCTTGGAGCGAGATGGCGAAGAGTGTGTCCACGAGCTTATTAACTTCGCCCGCTGCCTGCCCAAGAACCACCGGGACCATTAATGCGAACATGGTCTTAATGCCGGATTGCCGAAGGTGAATGCTCGGCATCCATACTCCACAATAGCGGCCCAGCGCCACATATTGAATTACCAGTTGCGCAATGCCACCGAGCCACACCCCCAGCACTAACGCGTGTGCCGGGTTGGGGAATCGTTTCCAGGCGAGGGCGCAACAGGCAATGATTGCGACGTTGAGGAGCGCAGGCGACCAGGACGGCGTCGTATAGTGCCGCATCGTGAAGAGCGGCCCCATCATGAAGACCGTAAGGCCGATGAAGAAGATGTAGGGAAACGTCCACCGGCCGGTCGAGACCAGGAAGGAAATGTACTCGGGGGAATGGTCCCGGCCGCCGGTCAGTCCTCTTAGTTGGTTAACTTGCAGCAGCGTAGGCATGACGAAGATGCCCAGGACGGTAAGCGCGGCGAGTAGCAGGGCCATGACCGTCATGGTGGCGGCGACGAGTTGTCGAAATTCGGCTTCGGATTTCCTTTGGAGAGTTTCCGAAAAGACGGGGACAAACGCCGCGTTCATGGCGCCCTCGCCGACAAGGTCGCGAAGCATATTGGGGAGCTTGAAGGCCACGAGGAACGCGTCGAGCGAGGCCGACGGGATAAAGTGGACCCACACCACGTTACGAACCAAACCCAGCACGCGGCTGAGCAGGGTGCCCGCCGCGAAAATTGCGGCGAACTTGGACATTTGCCGTCGTGAATCGGACATCGGTTACCGGCCCGATACCCCGACTTTGCGGATGCGGCCAAACCATGCCGCGTACAGGATAATCGCGATGGACAGCGCCGCGGCGACCCATGGAAACATCTGCGGACCCTTGGATACCGGGGATTGAACCGGCGCTGCGACCGGCAGAACCCCGCCCAGGCGCCTGCCCACCAGTTCCTGGGGTCTCACCTCTGACCGGATCGTTACCAATTGTCCCCCCTCTAAGAATATGCGGTTCATCGGTGTAAACCGGCCCCACGCGTCCAACACGCCGGAGATGCCGGAATTGGCGCTGTGGATGAGGGGCAACCGCGTCTCGACGGCACGCACGCGGGCGATCTCCAACTCCTGGGGAATGGCCGTGCTTTCGCCGAACCAACTCAGATTGGTGATGACCACCAGCACGTCCGCGCCCATGGCTCGCAGGCGGGCGGCCATGTCTCCGAAAAGGACTTCGAAACAGATGAGCGGTCCGAGGACCCTTTCCCCGGTTTTGAAGACCTTGGCATCCGTCCCCGGTTCGACGTCGCCGATGGCGGGGACCAGTTTTTGGACAAACGGGATGAATTGACTGAGCGGCACGTATTCGCCGAATGGGGCTAAATGCAGCTTGTCGTAGTAGTCAACGATATTTCCCCCCGAATCAAAAAGATAGCTGGAATTTCGCCACTCGCCCGTAGCCGGGTCCAAGCGTTGCGCGCCGGTGAACAGCGGGCATTGCGTGGCGGTAGCGAGTGCACGTATTTCCGCTTCGATCTCGGGGTCGTCAATCGCGGTCATCACCAAACTTTCCGGCCAGACGAAGAGGTCCACGTGCTCGCGCTGAGCGAGCACTCGCGATTTGGCCGCGGTATTGCGCACCATTTCCACCGTATATTCGTCGTCCCACTTCATTTCGAGGGAAAAGTTTGGTTGAATGATCCCCACGGAGAGCGGCCGCGTTGCATAGTCGGGGTCGGCCAGCATCCAGTATCCCGCCAAATGAGGGACAATAAGCAGGGTTGCGGCAGTTGCGGACAAGGCCAGACGATGTTTCTGCGGGGCAAACAATTCCGCTACGCACGCATTGAAGGCTACCACTATCGCTGCAATCAGCGGCGCGCCTCCCACGGACGCCCACTGGAGCAGCGGCAAATCGCGCCCCTGGGAATAGGCCAGCGATCCCCAGCCGAACCCGGAAAACAGAGTTCCCTGCAACCATTCCATTACGGCCCAGAGAAATGTCAACGACAGGATGGAAAGTGCGGTTCCGGTTCGCTCCCGAACCCAGGCCCAGACGGCTCCGGCCAGTCCCCAATACGCGGCCATGAATAGGCAGAGGAAGAGATAGCCCCAGGCGGCCCATCCGCCGGTCCAATAGTAGTTTGTCAGGAGCCATTGCAGCAAAAGGAGGTAAAACACGAGGCCCGAGATGAAGAATTGCAAGCAGCCCCGGGCAATCCTTCCCGGACCCACTGATACCAGTAACGGCATGAAGGCGAGCCAAACCAGGGGGAACAGGTGATACCTGGGGAAACCGAGCGAAAGGAGGACCCCCGTCGTCATCGCGGGACCATACGTGCGCGCAATGGAGTTCATCGAGAGGGGATCATGCGCGACACCCGTGCGGCAGTTCAACTGGAGCGGCGGAGGCTACAGCTCGTCCTGTAGAATCTTGATCTCCTGGCTGATGCGGTTCATATTCTGCCACTTCTCTTCGCGCCAGAAATTCAGGGCGCTTTCCGCTTCCGGCTTCAAGTCCCGCAGGTCAATCAGTGTGGGCCGAATAAAGATCAGCAGATTGGTCTTGGAAGATTCCGCTTTGCGGCCCCGGAAAGGAATCCCGACCAAGGGCATCTTCCCCACAATGGGGACGCGGCGCTCCGTGTTGCGGACAATGCTGCTGGACAGGCCTCCGATGACGATGGTCTGGCCGTTGGGTACCACCACGAGACCGGTCTGGGAACGGGTGGACAGAACCGGGAGGTCCAGCCCCCGGATTTTGTCAACGCGCACCACGTCGCTGACGTCCATCTTGGTAATGATGATTTGTATCAGGTCGTCGGACAGCGCCTTGGGCTTGATCCGCGCGGTAACGCCCACGTCTTTCCAGGTTACGGAGAGTTGTGGCCGGAACCCGGGGTCGTAGGCCAATTGGCGGATAGGCACCTGCCCCCCGGCGTGGATTGCGGCTTCTTGATTATCGCGAACCAGCACCTCCGGCTTCGAAACCAAGTCAAGGTCCGATTTTCGTTCAATGCCGCGGAACAGGCCTTCGATCGTGCCATACCCCGGATTGATGATGCTCATTGATAATCCTACCCCGCTCTGGGTCTGAACGCCATCCGCCAGCGTGCCCGCTTGGTCGGGTCGCAGGTTATCGGGCGGGGGGCTTAGGTCCGGGGCAGGTAAGGTCACCGTAAAGTTGCGGTCCAACGGATTAAACACCGAGGTCGTAACACGTTCCAGCGATCCGCTCTGCTCGACGCCGCGCACGAAGCGGGTATAAGTCAAGTTCGCCCCCAAATCGCGTAACCCCTCTTCGCCGGTCTCGCTGATCCACACCTGCATTTGAATTTGGCGCGTCGAGACCGTCTTCGGGTCCGGCATCGGCGGCGCGGCCGCAGGTGGAGGTGGCGCCGGAGCCGGAGCGGGCTCTTGGCCGGTAACCACGGGCGCGTACGCCATCACAAGGAGTGAAAACAGATGATACCGCCAAGTCTTCACCGCTTCCCCTCCGTCTTCGTATCGCCTTCGGCTTCCGGCTTCTTGCCTTTGCCCTTAGCCTTGCTTTCGTCCTTCTTCGAGACGCCTTCCGCAATGCCTTGTGGAATCGAAGTAATCCCTTGAATGACGTCGCTGATTACATCGGTCGGGTGTGCCCTTTCCTTTTGGTCCCCTTCTTCTACAAAGCCTTGTTCTTCGGCCACCGTATAGGCCGGTTGCCAGATTTCCGCTTTCAGCAGGAACACGAGTTCTCGGCGTCCCTCACTGGTCGAGCGGTTTCCCACCGAGGTCGAGAGCGGTGACGCCAGAAAGTTTCCGGGAACGACTTGTTCGGCCAGACCCACCGCGAGGTCCTCGGCCTGCAACAACCAGGGCAGCGTGGAGAGGTTCTTATTCTTGGTGTTGCGATAGAGGCCGCCCAACATCAGCACTTGGCCGTGCCGCACCCATACGGAAGTCTGCACACTCCGGGAGACCAGTTCCGGCACGCTGATCTGATTCGCGGTACCCCCGGCCTGGTCGGCCAGCGCGATCACAATGCGGTCGCCCTCTTCCGTAACCTCGGCGTCGATGTTCAACATGATGTACGTATCTTCGGTGGTCGCCCAGTTTCCGTCGTCGTCAATTACTTGCGGCGCGGCAATCTTCAACGATACGCCCGTCGGCCGGAACTTCGTCGCCTGCACGGTGGTGGCCCCGACCACGCTGGTCTCCTCGTAGGGCACTTCCTTGACGGTCTTAATCAGGGTGGGAACGGTCGAGCCGACCATCACCATAGCTTTGGGCCGAGAATGAATAAAGAGTCGGTTTTCGTTGACCAGAGCCTGGAGTACGGCCTCGATATCGCCCTCGCTCAGTCGAATCCGATCAAAAAACACAGTAATATTGGGCGCACCGCTGGTGGGAAACGTAATATCGGCGGCGGTGACGTTGCCATTGCCGCTCGAGATACGCCCATAAGGACGCGGCTCATTTCGCCGCGCGAAGTACGCACTCAGTCCGGTTTCCACGCCCTTGTTGGTCTGGAATTCTACGACCTTAACGGAGACGTTCACCTGCTGCGGCGCGTCGGGCGTAGCCGGCAACACCCGCTGATCCTGGGGCGGTGCCTCCCAGACCAACGGTTTGCTGGCATCTATCGTCGTCGTCAAATCCGGCGGAATTGTCGCCGCTTGAGGATAGGCCACCCGGGCCCAGATACAACCAAGTATGGCAAAAACCATGAACCACTTTTTAGACATAAGGCTACCGTTCAAAGGTACTCACACATTCGTAGCGGGCGATGTTTTCAATGTTGTCGAAATTGCTGAATTGGGCGCTGAACGCCCGAATCTCTCCCGGGTTGAGCCGCCCAATATTGACCGCGGTTGATTCGTAAACCACATTTCCGAATCCGTAGAGAGTGATCATCACCTGGACCCCGTAAAGAACGCTGTCGCCGCGATTCACCGCTTGGCCGGTAACGGAGTAGTAGCGGGGCCGGCGGGTGAGCAGGTCTTCCCCGCTGTGGAAATCGGAGGTATTGATGATCTCGACGGGCTCTTCACGGATTTGTCGTCGCTGAACTTCGCCGGGCGTAAGGGCGACGTATTCGCCGGTCGGCAGCCGTTCGATCCGACTGGCCACCGTCTTGTCGTCGGTGAATTCGGGATGATTCTCGATAATGTGGAGATAGATTCTTCCAGACTGCTGATAATCCCCGCGCTTCCACATTAGGTCGGCCAGTTCCCACTGGCTGGCCAAGTCATCCGGGGCGGTCCGTAGTTTATTAATCAGGGTATCAATGCGGCTATCCAGCTTTTCCGGCGAGGGGTATTTCTGGTTGTATTCGTCGGTCACGCGGGCCACATAGTCTTTGCTCTCTTTCGCATAGGAACCATCCGGCGCCAAGCGTAGGTATTCATTGAACATGTCTATGGCGTCGCGATAACCGTTGATCTTGTAATACGTCACGCCCAGCAGGTAGCGGGCTTGGAGGGCGGCCTTGGACTCCGGATACTTGGAAATCATGTGCTGGAGACGGGGAATGACGACGGTGTAGTCCCCGGTCTCGATCATGCGGCGCGCTTCCTCGACTTCTTTCTCGCTGGCGCGCTCATCGAGCAGATAATTCTTGGTATGAGGAGTAACCGTGACGGGAGACGTCGAACGCGGCGTGGTGCAACCCGCCAGCGCGAGCAAAGACACCCACGATACGACGAGCCAACCCGACGCTCTCACCCCCTCTAGCGACGTTCTGAAATTCACTATTCTAACTCTCGTCCCGTTATCTCTTTCGGTGTTGGGCTTTTTTGGTCGTCTTTCCGTGGATGGCCTGAATTACCAGGGGTGTAATGTCTTCGGCCGGGATCGCCGGTTTGACGCTGGTGAGGTAATCGTGCTCGGCGATGAAATCATACTTGGATTCCTGACCCACCCGAGAGATAGCGCGAACTGCGCGGTCACTCGCTTGGCTCAGCAGAATCCAGTACTTTCCCGTACCCCGCTCGACTTTCTTGCCTTTGAGTTCCTGATATTCCGGGGTAGCGCGTAGCACATCGTCATAGCGGATACCGCCCGGCTTATCGAACGCGTGGGCCTTTCCCCAATAGACTTTCTGTCCCTTAATCTGTTCCTGAGGTATGGAATATGTTCCTGCGGCTGCGGTGAAACACCCTACCAGAACTATTCCGACGATTAGTCCGAGTCGCTTCAGCATCGTGCCCTCCCTTTTTCATAGCCGCCCCCGCTGATTCGCGGGCTGAGCCGATCGAGTCGAGCGCCCTAAGACGCCTGCTTCCCATCCTCATTCTAAAAAAACCAGGATTCCTTGTCAACTGTTTACCGCACTAGTTTTCGCACCACCCAGATGCCTTACTCCGCCGTCGTTATCACCTCCGCCCTGCATCTGATGGGCTTAACTGACTGAAATTATTTGGGTTACGCTGATATTGTCCGCTTCCCCAATCCCGGTCTTTCACTCTTACTATACCGCCAAGTTGCAGAAAGTTTCCTCTTTTCGTGTTTCGGGTGGCGTGCGGCGTGGGCTGTTTTTCCAATTTCGACAACGTTCCGGCAGGGGGTTTCGGTAGGATCGTGGAGTCGGAAGGTGTACATCGTACGCCGAGATGGACTACGCTTGGCACCGTTAGCGTACTTCACATGAATTCCCTTTGTCAAAATGAGCAAGAGGTGGTACTATAGTTACAAGTGCCGACGAGATTTCGGGCTTAAATGGAATCTTCGTAGGGGCTTGCGGCGTTTCTTGATAGTCGCGCCGGTTCCGCATCTGAGAGGACTAGAAGGAGAAGAGGGTCAGGGTATGTCTTATGGGCTCTCGTTAGCGGAACGTGGCGGGGATGCCCGGGCTGGGAAGGGCGCCTGCTTCACATGCGGGAGACAGTATGGGGAGTAACGTGGAAATCCCGCCTCACCGTAGTCTTCGTCTGATGATAGTAGACCCGATCGGTCACGTTCTGGGTGGCCACGACCATGCCATTTGTCATCAGCTTTCGGAGTGGGGCCACGAGATCGTGCTCGCGACGAATGAGGATTATCCCTTCGCACACGCTAATGACCATCATTTCATCCATATTCCGGCCTTCCGTGGCGTGGTAGGAGATGGTCGCCGGGTACGGAAGGGTCTGAATTACCTCCTCTCCGTGTTTCGCGTGATTCGCCAGACGGCCCGAATGCGTCCCGATGCGGTCGTACTCTATTATCACCTCGAGCCGAGGGTGGACCGATGGTGGGTGCGTTACCTGGCGCGAAGAGGAATTCGCACACTGGTTTGCGCCCACGATGTGGTGCCGCTGGACTCCAAGGCGGACGCGCACTCGGCCTACCGTTCCCTTTATCAGAGCGCATGGGCGGTGCTGGCGTTCAGCCAGTTTGCCAGGGGCGAGCTTGTCAATACACTCGGTATCCCGGCATCGAAAGTGAATGTGCTATATTTTGGGGCAAACGGCCGGGGAAACGGCGCCCAAGTGTCGGGTGTCGCGAAGATCGCCGGGGCCCGGGAGCGGCTGGGAATTCTTCCCCAGGAAAAGGTGATTCTGTGTTTTGGCCAGATCAAGAAGAACAAGGGCTTGGGGTTCCTGCTTCGGGCGTTCGCCGAGGTACTGCGGGAAATCCCGCAGGCGCGGCTCTTGATTATCGGCCGGCCCTGGAAGGTGGACGTGGAGCCATTTCGTCGGCAAGCCGTCGAACTTGGCATAAGCCAGCGCGTGATCTTTCGCCCGGAATTGGTTCCCGACTGTGAAGTAAGTCAGTATTTTTCCGCCGCCGACGTGGTGGTGCTGCCGTACACTTATCTGTATCAAAGCGCGGTGCTGCCGTTAGCTTGCACTCTCGGCAAGCCGGTCGTTGCCACTCGGGTAGGCAACATTCCGGAAGTCCTCGAGGACGGGGAAACGGGCTACTTGGCGCCGCCCGCAGACGTGAAGGAGTTGCGGCGTGCCCTGTTGGAAGCGCTCATGAACCCCACGGAAGCAGCGCGACGGGCCCAACGGGCTCAGCAGGTCGTCCACGAGAAGTATTGCTGGACCTCATTCTGTCAGGGATTGGTCGAGATGATCCAAAATGGGCGTCACTCCGTGGAATCCCGTTGACGTGCATTGCGTTGTTGAAGTGCCGCGATGACTAAAACTATCCTAAGGCCAGGCGAGATGATTGAGAAAGGGGAATCGCCCTGCGTAAACGATACGTATTGACCTCCACAATGCCATGGGTGGTATTACTGTCTTGGCTTTCCATCGGCTACGCCGATGAGACAAGTCCGGCGGAAGTGAACGCCACGCGTGTGGCGCGGACCGCTCCCACGCGCGGCAGTTATATTTCCGGGTCGCGGCGCAATGTCGAGTTGGAAATGCCGGCGCCGCGCGAGTTAAGTGTCCCGGCGGTCCCGGAGGTAGTGGAATCTACGCGCCGATTCAGCCGCGAATATGTGTTGGCGCCGTTAGATTCCGTGGAGGTGGTCGTACTGAAGCACCCCGAGGTGGGGCGCACAGTAGCGATACGACCGGACGGCTACCTCACCTTGCCGGTGGTGGACGACGTGAAGGCCGCGGGCATGACCCCTTCCGAGTTGGACCAAAAGATTACCGAATTGCTGGCGCCCCGGCTGGTCAATCCGGAAGTGTCCATCATTGTTACCAGCTTGCGTCCGCCTGCCGTTTACGTCGTCGGTGACGTGGCCCAGCCGACGATTGTCCCGCTTCGGGACGCGACCACGGTGTTTCAGGCGGTCGCGCGAGCCGGCGGATTTACGACGAAGTCGGCGAAGCGCAGTGTGATCCTCATTCGGTTGCAGGACGACAATCGGCTCACGGCCACGCGGCTTGACCTGGAACAGCGTGGTAAAGGAGCCGCTTACTTGGCGCTGAATAACGTGCCGCTCGAAGCGGAGGACATCGTTTTCGTCCCCAAGACATTGATTGCCCGTCTTAACGTGTTTATCAACGAGAACATCAACACGGTGTTGACCGGGGTCAACAGTGTGCTAAGCACTTACAACCAAATCCGATTCACGGAAATCATTGATCGGCAATTGAGAGACTTAGACAGGACCGGCAACCAATGAATTTTGAAGCCGACAGTTTTGACGTAAGACGCACCCTTACGGCCATGCGCGAGGTGGTGTTCCGACGAAAGTGGGTGGTGTTCGCCACCTGCGCCATCACGGTGGCGCTGATGCAAGCCTACATCCACTACTTTCCCTGGGTCTATAAGGCGTCCGTGAAAGTGTTGGTGGAGCCCGAAAAAGACGTAACACGGGAGATGTTTTACGACCGTTGGAACGTGTTCCGGAAGGCGGAACAAGCCCAGACCGAGGCCGAACTGGTCAAGATGGCCCCGGTGGTGAAGGAAGTGGTACAGCGGCTGGACCTCAAGTACGAGGACGTCTATCACCCCATCTTGCGGGTAATTACGGATTTATGGGCGCGGTCCTTTGTGGGCCGGAACTACCAGAGAATGAAGCGCTATTTGTTCCCGCCAAAGAAGACCCCTTACGACGTGTCCGACGAGGAAAAGGAATTTGCGAAGACGGTGGTAGACTTCCAGAAAGGGATTCGTGTCGAGTCGGTGGGGAGTTCCAACGTGGCGGC
Organism: Candidatus Hydrogenedentota bacterium; assembly: GCA_016209895.1. Taxonomy (GTDB): domain Bacteria; phylum Hydrogenedentota; class Hydrogenedentia; order Hydrogenedentales; family SLHB01; genus JACQVH01. The sequence continues at coordinate 34,116 of JACQVH010000062.1, forward strand.
AGTAACCGTGCTGGGACCATCGCCGGGCGTGGCCGCGATGGCCAACACCCTGTACGAGGTCTACCTCCGGCACCGCAACGAACGGCACCGGGAAGAGGCCATGTCCGCGTACAACGTCCTGAAAGAGCAAACCCAGCGCGCCTACCAGGCCGTGCAGAAGGTTGAGCAGGATCTGAAGGATTTTGGCGAGAAGCACGAAGTCAGATTCGAGTTCGACAAGGAGCGCAACGACGTGTTGGAGTGGTCCAAACAAGAGGCCATACTGTTCAATGCACGGTCGAGTCGCCGTCAGATGGAGGAGCGGCTCGCGGAGATTGATCGGCAACTGAAGTCGCAAGCGCAGTCGGAGAGCGTGAGTCAGTCGCTCTCGACCAATGAAATGAAGAATCGGATTAAGGCGACGCTCCTCGATAGCGAAATGAAATTGGTGGACATGCGCAATCGGTATCAGCCGGATTCGCCGGAAATCCAGGACGCGGAGCGAACGATTCAGGAACTCAAGGGGCTGTTGGGCGGCGAGTCGGACTTGATTGTGAGCATGAAGAACGAGACGCCCAACCCCATCTGGAACAATTTGCGCACGGAACGCAGCGCCGCCCTCACGAAACTCGCGGAACTGAAGTCGGCGGAAGCCGAGCAGGAGGCCGTGGTTAAGGACTATGCCGGACGCCTTCACGATTTGCCCATCAAACAATGGCAGTTGGTCAATCTCACCCGCGAGTTGCAGGTAAAAGATGAGGAGTACCGGGTGCTGCTCGATAAGGAGCGCCAGGCGTTTATTTCCGGAGTTTCCGAGGGGATCAATACCGCGAGTCTGAAGAAAGTGGAGGACGCGGCCGTTCCGGAGAAACCTTCGCGTCCGAACGTCAAACTTTATCTCCTATGCGCCGCGCTGGTGGGTCTGCTACTGGGCATCGGAGCGGCGTTCATTGTGGATTACTTCGACGACACGCTGCGCGCGGAAGACAATATCGAACACCTGATGCAGGCGCCGGTATACGCGGAAATCCCGATCGGAGAGAATGGAAACGGCAGGGCGCTGCTGGCCCGGTCGGACGCTGAGACATCCGCTTCCTCGAGAAATTAGATGCAATCGGAAGGAGTAATAGTGGACAATGAGCCCCGATGCAAAACGCAACGGCCGACTGCGGGGAAAGGCGAGGTGGAATGATTAGGCGTTGGTGGAATTGGCTTCGCGGCGGGTCCACGAAGGCGCCCTCTTTTCAAGAGGCCTATCGCCGGTTGGCCATGCAACTCCATTTTAATTTGGGCGACCGGAAAGGCGGCTGTTGTCTCATGATGACCAGCCCCGCTGATTTCGAGATTACCGCCCGGGCCTCGCTGGA
>JACQVH010000071.1 GCA_016209895.1 Candidatus Hydrogenedentota bacterium
AAAGGCTGGCGGAAAACCGCGAAGAAGATGAAATAAACGGTGACTGTCCCTATTTATCCTTCATCCTTATAAGTGTCGATTCTAGCCATGGGAACGACTTGATTTTTTCAGCCACGAAACGTACCAATCACACGAATAAACCGAGCGTAATGTCCGGTGGCCGAAGACCAAGGACGGAAGGCCGAAGGACGAAGGCTGAGGGGCGAACTTTACTGTATTCTGGGCTTGTAAGGGATCGGATGAATCGGACCGACCGGACTAAAAGGATGCCGCACGGGGTGCGCCTGCGCGAGGATCGCTAGTATGGCAAGGGCGGCAAGAGAAACGGGAGGCGTAGCTCAAGGCGGGCCTGGGCGAAGGCGATGATGAATCCCAAATGACCGTGACCGGCGAGCGTACATAAGGACTACTTTCTCTCGCAACCGAGCGTTTGAGTCTCGGATGTCCTGGAGGTCCTGAGAGCCGTGCCGCAGCTTCTGTGAGAAAAATCTGGGTAGCTTCGCTTGTTTGTCCCCGGGTTTGTCCCACCTCGACTGTCAAGAGGCGTTTTTTCGCGGACGCCTTCCGACGCAAATCGCAGACTATGCCGCTCTTTGAGTGGAATAGAAACCATAGAATCAACGTTATGAAAACGGCTTCTTTTCTGAGAAGACGAATTTACGGTAATTCTGGCAAAGAAGCTGACAAATACTCTGTAAGATGCTATTGCTAGTAGATTTACATGTATTATGTTGGCTTCATGGCAAGACGTTGAATGATATCGGTATGTGAGCTAATCTGCTATACGGTAGCGGTATCCTCCCCTCCGCGAGCTTTGCTTGACGCGCCCGACCTTCAATCTCCATCCTGCTTGCTAGTGGCGGCGTCTTCGCCGGAAAAGGCCACTCCCCCCGTAAATCTTTCGATATCTTTCCAGATGGAAACGGCATCGGCTACCGACTGGACGGCAAGTGTCTGTCTGTGTGTGACGCCTCGTGGTGCGGACATCGCGCATGGCCGGGTCCGGTTCGAGGTCCCGGCTACGGTTACGGTGGAGAACGGCCAGTGGCAAGACTTGGGGGTGATGTCCTCGCAGAAGTCCTATACGGCGTTGGCCCAAATTCGCTTGCCCAAACAAGGCCGGTTCGAAATCCGAGGCTGGGCCGAATCCCTCGACCCCTCCGATCAAGTAATCTTCGGCCGCTCAAAGGCCGTGTACGTCATCGCGACGAAAGATAGGGTGCTGTCCGGAGAGGGCAGCTTTCTCACGGTCGAGTTGACGGAACTCAAACGCCAGAAGGAAGCGGGCACAATTTCGTACGACGAATATCAGAAGCGGAGTAAGTCCCTGATGGGCCATCGAGCTTCCGATTCGGTGGAGCGCAAGAGCACACTGAAGTAGTCGGCGCGGGGTCCTGTGGGCCGGGCGGCTAGTGTTGATTGGTGTAGGTCAGCGGTTGTGCAAAGCAAAGAGGTGTGATGCGAAATCCAGTGTTCTCTCAGTCCTGTAATCTCACACGGCAAATTCTGGTCATGGCGGTAAGCCTCGTATGGTTCGGATTCATGCCCAACGCGTCGGCTAAACCTGTCCCTCCAGTGGACCTGAGCATCTCGGCGGACGCTCAGAATCCGATCATCGGCGGAGAGGCGATCGTTACGCTGACCGCTACCCCATGGAACGACGTCGCGCGCGCGGAGATTCGCTTCGAGACTTCCACGGCGGACGTTTCAATCCTCGGAGCGACGCTAGTGGAATTGGGCGCGCTGGCTGGGGGGCAAAGCATCACGGTCTCGACCCGTATCCGATTCGCGAGTGCGGGCCAGACCGAAGTCCGGGGCTGGATTTACGCCTTCGACGAACGCAATACCCTGCTCTATGGGCGGTCGAAGGCGCTCTACGTGGTGGCCTCGCCTTCGGGGGTCTTGGTGGACGACACCAGCTTCATCGCCCTGGAGATCGGCGAAGCCAGACGCTTGTTGGCTGCAAAATCGTTGACCAAAGACCAGTATGACACCCGCATCAAGAGTTTAGTGGGGCATCGCGCCATCGAACATTCCGACCGGCAACCGGCCGCCGTGGAATCATCGGCCAAAGCGGTCGTAAACCTTTACGGGTACCTCTCCTGGACGGACGCCGCGGGCAACGTGCACACCTACCCCGATTTCCCCGATGCCGTCGTGGAAATCTGGGAACACAATGCGGGCGGGGATGTCCTGATTGCCACTTTAGAGGCGAACAACGGGAGCTATTACATACAGATTCCGGACAATGTCGACCCGGAAGGTCCGGGCGGGCGCGACCTCTTTATCCGCGTGAAGGCGGAAAACGTCCGCGCGCGGATTTTCAACGCGACTACCGGCGACACGTACTTCCTGGAGTCCGCGGTGCACGCGAATATGCCCGACGATCTCTATACTGAAATTAGCCTGACGGCGAACAACGCGGACACGCCGGACCGCGCCTTTTCCGTACTTCATGCGCTAATCATGATCACCGATCACACCAGGTTTTACCTTCACGACGTTCTCGCGAAGATCGACGTCGATTTTCCGACGGCCGACGATACCTCCACCTACTCGGGCGGCCAACTCCATGTGTTGATGGACGACTGGAGCGACTGGGACGTGATCCACCACGAGTACGGCCATTACTTCATGGATAAGCGCAACATTGAAAATAACCCAGGCGGCGAGCATTCTTCGCTCGAAAACCTCGCCGAGCGCCTCAGCAAGGACGAAGGGATTCGCCAGGCGTGGGGAGAAGGATTCCCGACCTACTACGCTATCTCCGGCCAAGTCGCCATGGGCGCCAGTTCGCTGAGCGTGCCCAACGTGGGCGATACGTTTTACACCGATACGATTGATTCAACGCTCAATTACGACCTGGAAAGCACCGCGAGCCGCGCGAGTCTGGGGGAAGACAACGAGCTGTCCGTAGCGCGTACGCTGCTGGATTTGGGCGACGTGAACTCCGATGCGGAAGACCGAGTGAACCTGGGAGATTTCGCCGTGTTAAGCGCCGCGAAAAGCGTCAACGCCACGACGCTCTCCGAATTCTGGAACGGGCTGATTGTATTGGAGGCTGCGACCATGACCGAGAAGGTGGATTACGGGTGCATCTTCGGCGAACATAACGTGGCCTCGGAGCTGACTGCGCCGGTCAATGGCGCGGAGCTTGGCGCCGGGGGCGCTCCGCTCGAGTTTACCTGGGAAGCGAACGGGGCGGGACCGAGCCACCGGCTGGACAAATTCAAGGTGCAGTTCTGGAAAGACGATTTGTCCTCGATGGTTTTTGAATCGCCGGAACGCGACGTTACGAACTATACCCCGTCGGACGCGGACTGGGCGACGATTCTTGCCACGGAAAAAATCGTTCGCTGGGTGGTGACCGGGAGAAACACGGATGCGCCCGAGACGGGAACGTATGTCAGTTGCTCGCGGCGGCTCAACGGCCCGGACCTTGCTTTTGTCATCGACGATACGTCCAGCATGGGCGAGGAAATCGGCGGCGTGCGCGACGCATTGACCGGGTTCATTTCCTTGCTGCGTCAACTCGAATTGGACATTACGATCGAATTGATCACGTTCAAGGATAATGTGACTTCGCGGATTACCAGCGACGATCTCGACGCGGTACAGACGCAAGTGAGCGCCTTGACCGCCTCAGGCGGCGGCACCTGCCCGGAGGCTTCGGTGCAGGCGCTGAATTACGCGGCCGGGGCGCTCAGACCCGGCGCGGCCATCTTGCTGGCCACCGACGCGGACGCGCACGACGGCTTGGACATCGGCGCGACCATTGCGGCGCTGCGCGCGAAGGGCATCCGCGTCAGCGTGTTGCTGTCCGGCAGTTGTTCGGAGTCCTTTAAGACGAACGACGGGGCGCAGATTCCGGCGAGCGAGAACTGCGACACTTGCGGCGATGACGCCAAGGTGGACTACCCGTACGCGGCTATTGCACTGTTCAGCACGTTGGCGGCGGAAACCGGCGGGATTTATTCGTTCGTGCCGGAGATTAACGGATACCCGTATGATCCGAACGCGGCGACTCGTTACCAGAACACGGCATTTAACGTGATGCGGGCCACCGCGTTGCCGAGCTTGCCGACGATGAATCCGCCGGTAGGCTATCGCGGTACCACGTTCGCGATCACGTTGACGGGCGCGAACACAAACTTCAATCCGTCGAGCATCCTGAGTTTCTCCGGGACGGGCATCACCATCAACAGCGGTGCCGCCAATTCTCCCATCTCGTACACCGCCAACATTACTCTTGCGCCGGATGCCGAACTTGGGTTCCGTGACGTGTCCGTGACCACCACTCTCGCTAAAGCCACTACGGAGGAGGCGATTGGCATTGGAGCCTTCGACGTTAAGGAAGTGCTGGCCAATCCCACGGTCATTGGCGTAGACCCGGCGCAGGGAGTTGCGGGTTCGACACTCGACGTCGACGTATTCGGCGCGAACACGCACTTTGATGCAACCTCGACCGCCGACTTCGGGGGTTTCTACTCCGGAATCACGGTGAACTCCGTGACGCTACTGTCGGAGACGCGCGTGCGCGCGAATATTACCATTGATTCGAATGCAGCATTAGGTTATTACAGCGTCGCGGTTACAACCACGGGAGAATATGCGACCGAGTCCGTGCCCGGCCCCTTCATTGTCGCGCCGGGGATTGTCGGTGGTTTCCCGCGGTTGATCTCGTTGAGTCCGTTCTCGGCGTTGCGCGGACAGACCCTGAACGTGGACGTGGTAGGCGAGAACACGACCTTCGTGGACGGCTCTTCCGTCGGAAGTATCAGCGGCGGCGGAGTTGCCGTGTTGTCCACGGTCGTGACGGACGCGACCCATACCACGCTCAGCGTTCAGGTGGACGCGGCTACGGCGCTGGGATTCCGCGACGTGTTCGTGACGACAGACGCGGAAGTGGCGGCCATTCTGGACGCGTTTGAAATCCGTGGCGGGTCGCTCGTGGCTGATGCTGGGCCGGACCAGACGATCAACACGAACGACGAGAGCGCCGAGGTGACGCTGGACGGCAGCGGCAGCTCGAGCGCGGAATCTACCATTACCGGCTACCAATGGACCGGCACGCCGGACCCCGATGACGTCGTGTCGCCCGTGGTAACGGTGCCGCGCGGCACGCACGTATTCACGCTCATCGTTACGGACGGCGGCAAACTCGTAAGCGCGCCCGACACCGTCACCATCCTCGTGAGGGAACCCACGGGCATTGATGCGGACATTGACGCGGACGGCGCCGTGAATGCGGTGGACGTCCAACTCGTTATCAATGCCGCCCTGGGCATCAACATTGGCGGTCTGGACGCTGACGTAAACCTCGACAGCAACGTGGACGCCGTAGACGTGCAATTGGTGATCAACGCCGCCCTGGGAATCTTTCCCGTAAAATAATCGCGGAGTTCGTAGTGTGGACCCGCGCTCAATGGACTTTTGGCAAGTTGGTCTAACCCCGGTGCGAGACCCGTGGTTCCGCGCGCATTACGTGGCTGGTGATCCTGAATTTAGCAAAGGAATGGTGCGATGCGAAGTGCGGCGTTTTCTCAGTCCTGCAGCGGAACGTGGCGAATCCTCATGCTTGTGGTGGGCCTTGTATGGCTTGGCTTCATGCCCAACGCATCAGCCAAACCGATCCCTCCAGTGGACCTCAGTATCTCGGCGGACGCTCAGAATTCGATCACCGGCGGTGAAGCAATTATTACGCTGACGGCCACCCCGTGGAACGACGTCGCGCGTGCCGAGGTTCGCTTCGAGACTTCCACGGCGGACGTCTCAATCCTCGGAGCGACGCTAGTGGAATTGGGCGCGCTTGCCGGGGGGCAAAGCGTGACGGCCTCGACCCGTATCCGTTTCGCGAGCGCGGGGCAGACCGAAGTCCGGGGCTGGGTCTACGCCTTCGACGAACGCAACGCGCTGCTTTATGGGCGCTCCAGGGCGCTTTATGTGGTTGCCTCGCCCTCCGGAGTCCTTGTGGGCGACACCAGCTTCATTGACCTCGAGATCGAGGAAGCCAAACGATTACTGGCGGTGAAGTCCTTGACCAAAGACCAGTACGACGCCCGCATTCAAAATCTGATCGGGCATCGGGCCATCGAACATTCTGAAACGCAGAGGGCTGAAGCGGGTTCCATGCCGAAGGCTACTACCCGTGTTTTTGGGAATCTTTACTGGACGGATTCGGGCGGCGCGACGCACCCCATACGTAACGCTACGGTCGAATTCTGGGAATTCAATGACCACGGCCAAGAACTGATCAGCACGTTGAATGCTACGGGAGCGTTCAGCGCCTACATC
>JACQVH010000002.1 GCA_016209895.1 Candidatus Hydrogenedentota bacterium
CGCTTCGGCAAGCGCTTGCTCCAACAGTTGCGTCATCGTATCCATTTCCTTTCGAGGTGATTTTATACAGACGCACCATACCGATGCGACTTTTGTCGAAGAGGACGGCAAGAAGCGCACGCCCCGCTTGACGGTAAGTTCTTGCGGAACTCCAGTGCGTTCTGCCTCTACGATTTGATATCGTGTCTCTGATATGATTCAAGCTCTTATCAGGAACTCGCAGGCAGCGATGGGTGACTTGAGCCACATGCTTCCCAAACAACTCAGCAAGACGGACCGATTCCTGGTCGTAGGACTTTTCCTGATAGCACTCTTGTCACTGTGGGCCGCGACCATCCAAGGAGTCATCGGTCATCCCGATTTCTTCGCAATGTACTCGTTTTGGTCCGTCATCGCGACCACACCACCAGAGTTCGTACCTGGAAACTGGATTTTTGCGCTGTACCTGGTATGCGGCCTTCTTCTCTTGCCTCAACTCTTGCTCGTATTAGCCGTGATTTCGGCGAGGCGTCCAAGGCTACGCGCGCTATTCGCCACGGTACCGTTAGTGTTGCCATTCTTACTCCTTGCGTGGTAGCGGGTCCCGGAGCTAAGAGAAGTGCCAATGGTTCTGATCGGGGCGTTGCTCATGCTGCCCGCGAACCTTTGGGCGTTGTTACATGCGATCATCAGCAATGCGCCCCACTCTGGGGAGTGGTGGTCCGAACGACAAGTTCTGAACGTGTGGGGTATCGTAGGACTATCCATGCTCATGTGGATTTCGCGGGTCATCGCCGAATGCAATGAAATCCGATCTCAGAGAGCGGCAGTTGGCAGCATCGACGATAGAAGTCGGCGCCACGCGTGACTGGATTTTCGCCACGTCATTCGGAAGGTTCCAGTTTCCAGAAAGAATGATGGCCAAGATTCTGGACGGTGCCCGGTTGTAAACAAACGTGGTGTGCCTCAACTGGTGGGTGGGAGGGCGCGTGTCCTCGCGTGCCGTAATCTAGATCCGAAAATACCTCGGTGCACTTTGCCTCAGCAATTTGGTATCGTGTGGGGTTTGCTTGGACTGTTTAAGAAAGTTTTGGGATGAATTGGTACGTGGTTTATGCATACGCGCTAGGTGTTTCGTTCGTGGTCTCGGCCGCGTTGACCGAACTGGTGCGCTGCCTGGCGCTGCGTTGGGGCGTTTTAGATCACCCCGGGGAACGGAAAATCCATGCCGCACCCGTGCCTTTGCTGGGCGGTGTGGCGATTTGCTTCACATTCTTTATTATGATCGGCGCGCATCTGCTTCTCCTGCTCCCGGCCAGGCAATTTGGCTCCGAGTGGTTGGAATCGCACGTGCTATCCTTCCTCGGCGCCAACGTGTGGGCCAAGCTCGCAGGGCTTTCACTGGGCGGGTTGCTAGTATTCATTCTCGGCGTTGTAGACGATCTCAAGGTCTTGACGCCGGAAAAGAAATTGATCGGTCAAGTCATCGCGGCGGGGGTAACGGTTGCCTGCGGTGTGCGGTTGGACCTATTTATACCAAACGTCTGGGTGTCCGGCGCAATCACCGTGTTTTGGATTGTCGCGATGACCAACGCCATGAATTTCCTGGATAATATGGATGGTCTCAGCAGCGGGGTGGCGGTAATCTCGGCGTTCTCGTTTTTCCTCTGCGTCCTGCCCCATGGCGAGACCTTTATTTGCGCGTTGCTGATGGTATTCGCGGGTGCGGTGGCAGGGTTCTTATACCACAATCTCAGTCCCGCGCGGATCTTTATGGGCGACGCCGGCTCGATGTTCTGCGGCTTTATCTTGGGAACCGTGGCGGTGCTGGCCACTTTTTACACCGAGCACACGCCATCGCGTATCGCGGTCGTGGCGCCGTTGCTGGCGCTCAGTGTGCCGATCTTCGACACGCTCAGTGTCGTGTACATTCGCTGGTCGCGGGGCGAATCCATTATGAAAGGCGACAAGCGGCACTTCTCGCATCGTCTGGTAGACTTGGGCATGACGCCGCGCCAGGCGGTCGAGTTTATCTTCCTGGTCGCCGCCGTGACGGGGCTCGGCGCCGCTCTTCTGCCGCAAGTGGGTCTCACGGGGACGTACGTCATCCTGGGTCAGACGATTGGCGTCTTCCTTCTGATCATCCTGCTCATGAAGGCGGCGGCGAATAAGAACGGAATAGGGAAGTCATGAGCGCGAAGGCCGCTCGCAAGCCAGCATCCCGTGCTAAAGGCAAGGCCACCACGCCACACTTGGAACCGGCGACCCACGTCAAAAGTGGTGAACACACAGTCAAGCGGTTTGCTCAAGAACCAATCGCCTATATCTTGGCCGTCCTTGTCCTGTTCCGTCCCTGGCGCGACGGTATTACGTTCCCGACCGACAACGTGTACTACCTCTGGGGAATCCAGGTAGCGTTCATCCTGTGGGCTCTCCTTCTACTCTTCCGTGGCGGCGCGATCCGTCACACCAGGCTCGCACTGCTCCTCGGGCTTTTTCTGGTCGTCGCCGTTCTTACCGCTGCGAACAGCATTCAGGCCGATGCGACGTACCGAGCGCTACTGTTTTGGAGTGGACATTTCTGCCTCTTTGTGGTCGCGGCGAACGCCCTGCGGACGCGGACCGCGATCGGCATTGTCCTGTCCGCGTTCGTGGCGACAGCCTTTGCGGAAGCGGTATTCAGCGTGATCCATCTGAATTACATCCTCCCGCTCACCCGCCAGCAGTTGGCCCTCGACCCTTCCCTCGCGGAACGGTATTTTGGTTCCAGCACGCTGAACGCGGAACTCGAGCATCGTCTGCTCGTGAATCGGGCATTTGGCTCGTTCCTGTTCCCTAATGCGCTCGCCGCCTTCATGTTGGTGAGCATTCCCTACGTGATCGGGCAGGCTTGGATTAGTGTTCGGCAATATCTAGCCGGCCTGACCGCGGCCCGCGAGCGCGTCTCGGCGGCTCCATCGCCGTCCCCGCGTCAATCCTTCCTCGTACTGCTGATTACCCCTGTAACCTTCACCATATTGATGGTCGCCGGTTTTGCGGCGTTCGGATTTACGGCCTACGCGCGAGATGTTTTGGCGTCTCCGAACCCGCAACTCGCGCTTCAAGTCGGCCTGCAAGCGATTCTGCGGTCCCACTGGTTGGGAAGTGCCGTTTTCGCCGTGGTACTACCGCTCGCCGTGTCGTCTTACCTCTTTTCGGTGGGGGTGCGCCACGGTCTCCGCATGTACTGGTTGACCGTCCGGGCCTATTTCCTACCCGTTGTAGTGTGTATGAACGCGGTGGCGCTCATGATGACCTATTCGCGCGGCGGGATGCTGGCGTTGTGCGCTGCATTACTCTTCGCAGGCGGCCTGCTCTGGTGGACGGCGCGAACCCTCCGGGCCAAGAATGCTCGGTCCATCAAACCAGTGGCAGTCGTGGCGACGATGCTCGTCGTTCTTTCGCTAAGTCTCAGCATTGGCGCCGCTTCGTCGCCGGCGCCGTCAAACGAGCAACCGTTGGTCGCGTCGCCAACCACCGGTTCGGACGGTGCCGCCTACCAGCCGCCGGCCTCGACCCCCCCTAAAGTCAATCTCAGGGGCATAGATGTTACGCTGCAGGATGTGCTGAACCCCGCCACGATGCTCTTGCGACTGGGCTACTGGCGGACCGGATTTCTCATGGCGAAGGACAATTTCTGGACGGGTGTCGGCTTCGGCAATTTCGGCACCGCCTACCCGAAGTACCAGTACCCCGGGGCGCCCGACGTCAAGACGGCGCATAACGACTACCTTCAGATGCTGTGCGAGACGGGGCTCTTCGGTCTTATCGCTTTCGCGCTATTCTGGGGTGCGTTCCTGTGGTCCGGCTTGAAACGGATCATCCGGGAACGCGAACCTTGGGACCGCTGGATGTTAACGGGGCTTTATGCGAGTGTGCTGGCCTTCCTGCTTCATTCTCTGGTGGACTTCAACTTCGTTAATCCTGCCGTTGCCTTTTTCGTGTTCTTGCTTGCGGGGATCTTTTGCGCGTGGTCGTCACTGGGCGAACCGGAACCCACGCCGCGGGCCGTCCATCAAATTTTCGTGGTGCCAATCCTGCTCGTAGTCGCACTGGCGGGCGGCGTCGGCTATCGCATCGTAGATGCGGATTCCATGCTTGGACCCCAGAACATGCAGGACTTACGGCTGAATTCAGCCAGGGGTTTGTTCGATGCGATTTCGGACAAAGCGGACCCGAACCAGGCCCCGATGTTCCCCGTCAGCCATTTTCGAACCGTGCTATTGGGTCGTGCGTCCATCGAGAAGTTTGGAGTCATTCATGTCCCCGTTGGCGGCGGGTCGGGCGGGCATCGTCCCCTGGGACGGCAGGAGCGAATGCCCCCGAACGCCTTCGTGATAATTCGCGATCCGGCGGAAGCGCAACGTCAACTCCTCGCGGCCGCCAAGACCTGGATCGCAGTAATGGTGTCCGCGGATGCGCTCTACCCCTACGATCCCGATGTCGCGGACAAGTTGTTTCAGTGGTACGACCTCCTGATTGGCCGGACCACGGTTCAGAAGGAGAAGCAACGCCTGGTCTTGGAAGCTCTGCGCTGGGCCGAGGAATCGGTGAAGCGCAGTCCCGCCCAAGCATGGTTTCGGATGAGTTACGGCAAAGCCTTGTGGCATCGTGCCAACATCGAGATAAGCGGCAAAGCTTTGGACTTCTACGGTCGCGGACTCGAGGAATACCGCATCGCCACCACGCTATATCCGATTTCTTCGCAGGTCCTGGCCCAATACGGAGCCGCGCTAGTCGAATATGGCGCCGCCCTCAGACGATTCGGACGGAACGCCGAGGCCGCCGAATATGAGCAAAGAGGACGAGGCATCGTGCAGCGAGCCCAAGGTAACGCGGCTGGGCGGTAGAGCGAAGCAATGCCGTATGTCTAATGCCAAATGCTGAGTGTGCAGCGATTCGAATTCTGACTTCAGATTTAGCGAATTAATGGAACGCGGATGAGATGGATACAACAGATTCACACGGGTCATGATTTCGCCCACAATTGGCGTTTTTAAACCCGAACCCCGAGACCCGAAATGAATTCTCGTATCGAAGCTGTCCGAAAACGGCTAATGGAAACCGAGTGCGATGCCTTCTTCAGTGTCGCGCCCCCGACCAATCAGTATCTGACCGGATTCACGGGTAGTACGTCGGCGGTAGTTATTACCGCGAACGAGGCGCTGTTTCTGTGTGATTTCAGGTACACGGAACAAGCCGCGAGCCAAGTCCACGGGTGCCGGATCGAAGAAATCAAAGGTAATCTCCTAAAGCGGCTAGCGGAACGCTTGAAAGACTTGAAGGTCGAGAGTGCCGGGTTCGAACCGGCTTACCTTACGGTTGATGAATTTCAGACAATACAATCCGAATTCTCCGGCTCGCTGAAGCCCCAACCGGAATTGATTGCGGGTCTCCGTAGCGTCAAGTCGCCGGAAGAGGTGGAAGCCGTTCGAGCCGCGTCCGGGCTCGCGGAAACTGTGCTCGTAGACCTGCTTCCTTCAATAAAGTCTGGGATCAGCGAGCGGGAACTGGCGGCGCGGTTCGAGTATGAATTTAAGCGGCGGGGAGCTTCCGGTGCGTCGTTCGATACCATAGCGCTTTTCGGCGCTCGTAGTTCTCTGCCGCACGGCCAACCGGCGGATACACTCTTACGGCCTGGAGACGTAGTACTTCTGGATTTTGGTTGTCGAAAGGGCGGATACTGCTCCGACTTGACTCGAACCTATGTGTTCGGTAACATTCCTGGGCTTTGGCTGGAAGAGATTTATGCGATCACCTTGAAGGCCCAAGAAGCGGCCCTTCAATCGGTCAAAGCCGGCATACCCTGCCGACAGTTGGATGCCGTGGCACGCGACATCATCGGAGAAGCGGGGTATGGAAAGCAGTTCGGGCACGGCCTCGGCCATGGGGTGGGAATCGAGATTCATGAGGCGCCAAGGCTTAATCCGGAAGCGGAGGCGGTTCTCGAAGCGGGAATGGTAATTACTATCGAGCCCGGTATCTACCTGCCCGGAAAGGGCGGTGTCCGCATTGAAGACTTGGTTGTTGTGACCGGAAACGGGTGTGAAGTTCTCACCAAATCACCAAAGGAGCTAAAAGTTTTATCAGAATGATTTCCACAGCGGATTTTCGGAACGGCATGGTTGTCATCCAAGACGGTGAACTTATGGAAATCGTTGAGTTCCAGCATGTTAAGCCGGGCAAGGGAGGCGCATTCGTGCGCACGCGATTCAAAAATGTGCTCACGGGGCGGGTCATTGAGAAGACCTTTCGTGCCGGCGAAAAGATGGAAGAGGCACGGTTGGAAGAGGAACCTTGCCAGTATCTTTACCACGATGGCGACCTGTACCATTTCATGCACCGTGAAACGTATGAGCAGATGGTCGTCGGTGAAAACGTAGTGGGTGAAAAGGCCAACTGGTTAAAGGAAAATATCGAAGTTTCGATCATCTTTCACAAGGGGAAAGCCATCGAATTGCGGGTTCCCATCTTCATTGAATTCCGAGTTACGAAGTGCGATCCGGGGGTCCAGGGTGACCGGGCCACGAGCGGTACCAAACCCGCCAAGCTCGAGACCGGTGTGAAGATCCAAGTGCCGCTTTTCCTGAACGAGGGCGCCGTAGTTAAAGTGGACACGCGTACCGGCGCCTACATTGAACGCGTGGGCTGACGCGTGGATCCTCACCCCCAATACGGAGGGTTGACCATGGACATGGATAAGCTCCAGGAGCTCATCCGAGTTTTCGAGGCGTCCGACCTCGCGGAACTCGAGATCGAGGAAGAGGGACGCCGCGTCTGCCTCAAAAAGGCCACCGCGACCAACTTGGTCCCCATCCCCGCGCGGGCAGTCACTGCGGCACCGGTCGGCGAATCGGTTGCGCCGGTCGCTCCGCCCCCGGAAGTCCGGCCGATGGTGGCCAGCCCGGAGCCGAAAGCCGAGCCGGTCGAGTTGGCAACAATTAACTCGCCGATGGTCGGGGTGTTCTACGCTGCACCCGCCCCGAGCGAACCCCCGTTTGTTCGGCCGGGGGATACGGTGGACGAGAACCAGACGGTGTGCATCGTGGAAGCTATGAAATTGATGAACGAGGTCAGCGCCAAATTTCCAGCGGTCATCGAGCGCGTGCTCGTGGAAAACGGCGAGCCGGTCGAGTTCGGCCAGCCCCTCTTTGCGGTCCGGCCCGTCGAACAAATATAGCGGATCAATGTTTCGTCGCGTCCTCATAGCCAATCGTGGCGAGATTGCGGTGCGGGTGATCCGGGCCTGCCGTGAAATGGGCATCAACACCATCGCGGTCTATTCCACCGCGGATCAGGAATGCCTGCATGCTTCCCTCGCCGACGAAAGTATCTGCATCGGTCCGCCGCCCCCGCAGGAAAGTTACTTACTTATACCCAGTATTATCGCCGCCGCTGAAATCTGCGACGCCCAGGCCATTCATCCCGGCTACGGATTCCTTTCGGAGAACGCGAAATTCGCGGGCATTTGCCGCGACTGCAATATCCAATTCATTGGACCAAGCCCGGAGGCTATCGCCATGAGCGGCGATAAGGCCGCCTGTCGACAGAAAGTGCGTGCGGCCGGGGTGCCCGTGGTCCCGGGCAGCGACACCATAATCAAAGACGCCCAGGAGGCGCTGCAAGTGGCCAAAACCATCGGCTTTCCTCTACTGGTGAAAGCCGCGGCCGGCGGCGGTGGAAAAGGCATGCGCTTGGCCCACAACGATGTAGCTCTCAAGAATGCCCTCAGTCTGGCTTCGGCGGAAGCCCAAGCCGCTTTCGGCGATGGCGGCGTGTACCTCGAGAAATTTGTCGAGCATGCGCGCCACGTGGAATTTCAGATTCTCGCGGACCATCATGGTCGCGTCCTCACGCTGGGCGAACGTGAATGCAGCATCCAGCGCCGCCACCAAAAACTCATCGAAGAGACCCCCTCGATGGCCCTCAACAGTTCGCTTCGCCACAAGATGTCGAAGGCGGCAATTCGCGCGGCGCGAGCCATCGGGTACAGCAACGCGGGAACGGCCGAGTTCCTGCTCGCCTCGGACGGTCAGTTCTATTTCATCGAATTTAATGCTAGGATTCAGGTGGAACATCCCGTCACCGAGGCGGTGACGGGCTTGGACTTGGTGAAAGAGCAGATTCGCATTGCATCGGGAGAACCGCTTGGATACAGTTCCGTGACTCCAACGGGATGTGCCATTGAGGCACGTATCTACGCCGAAGACCCCGAGGCCAATTTCGCGCCTTGTCCAGGTGTGGTAGGGCGCTGCCATCTGCCGGGTGGTCCCGGTCTACGGGTGGATACGCACCTCTTTTCCGGGTACACCGTTCCGCGTTATTATGATTCGCTATTGGCCAAAGTCATCGCCTGGGGGCGTGACCGCAATGAGGCCATCAATCGCTTGGCGGGCGCCCTCGATGAAGTCGCCACGGAAGGCGTAAAGAGTACGGCTCGGCTTTGTGCCCGCATTATCCGTGGCGATCGCTTCCGTCGTGGCGACTTGGGTCCGGACTTGATTGGCGAGTACGTTCCCAAGGCGAAGCCGGATTCCGTAAGGCCATGAATCGGAATAGAAAAGTTCAAGGTAGGTTGATATGAGTGATTCACTGGCGTTAGGCAAACAGGAGGTGGACCTTTCCGTTTATGCCAAGGTGGCAGCGTACGAAACGCTGCGCCAAGAGGGTGTCCTGCGCATGAATGCCGGATTCACCGAGAAGTTGGGTATGAACAAGTCCCCGGGCGTCAGCGTCCGATTGCTCGATGACGGCGGCCTTCAAATTGACGTCTCGGTAATTGTCCGTTACGGCACCGACTTGCGGAGCTTGGGCCCCGCGGTACAAGAGGCAGTACTATCCGGGCTTCGCCGCATGTCGGACCAGCCCGTCGGACAGATCAACGTGTACATCGCCGATATTGAGTTTCCGCGTGGGGAGGCCAGACCCGCGGAGGAAGGTGGCCGCGAATGAGAATCCTGCAAATACTGATCCAGAAGTTGACCTGTGTCGCAGTGGCGCTCGGGGGTCTGCTCTTGTTGGGCGCGCGAACCGCGCCGATAAAGACTCATCTGACTGGCGCGTTATCCAAGGTCATCGAGCCGCCTAACTGGAAATACGGTATCGTCATCATCCTTATGGGCTTGATCCTCTTCGTCGCCGGCGTGTTCGGACTGTTGCCCCGGGCCGGTCGCCGCAAGGGTGGGCGCACGATTCGATTTCCGAGTGCCCGCGGCGACGTGGTTATTTACCTGGATTCCGTGGAGGCGACCCTCAATCGGGTGGTCGGCAAATTACCCGAAGTCAATCGGATCGCGGCGCGGATTTTTCCCGTCGAGGATGGAACGAAGGTGCGAATTACGGCCGACGTGGCCCTGCTCGTTCCGAGCGGCGCCGGGATGCGTGAAGTCACGGCCCGCGTCAAAGATGCCATCGCGGACACGGCGTCCGGCCTGGGAATGGATGACGTGACCGCCGTAGACCTCAACGTGGTGCGCACTCTACCGGATGTGAAAGCTACCGGCATTCCCGCGCGACGGCGGGAAGCTTCCCAGGCGTATGCGGAAAAGGAGGTTTCGTCCCTGATTCACGAGGAAACGACGAAGGACCGCGAGGGTGGTGAAGAAAGTGGCGACGAGGAGACTTCCGGACCGGTTTTGCCCGGACGCCCTTTACCCCCGGTGGAAGAAGGCGGCGAAGACGCCTCCCGAAGTTTTGGTGAGTATCAGGTTGAAGAAGAAGAACCCGCGGCCCTTATCGAAGAAGTCGAGGAGCGCCAGGACACGGAAGACAAACGAGACTAGAGTATCGCATCATCCTGAAGACGTCTCTTCCTGTCGACAGAAGCCGCCCAAAGATGAAATTGCGAGCCGCTCAGGCTGCGACGTAGCTCCGAGAGGTTGGACAGTATTCGCCCATTACAAATGGGCGCTACATTTGGCGCTGACGTAGCTGTCATTTGTAATGGGAGTCGCGACTGGCCCGCAGGGGCGAAAGAGGTGCTTCTTCTCCTAAGGTGCAATCGGAATAAGACTAATGCAAACTCATACCTCCAGAATTCAGCACCATGGTTGTTAAACGAATCATTCCTTGTTTAGATGTCGCCGACGGACGCGTCGTCAAAGGCGTCAAGTTCCTCGGTTTGCGCGATGCCGGGGACCCCGTCGAGATCGCGAAACGCTATGACGAAGAAGCCGCAGACGAACTGGTCTTCCTCGATATCCGCGCCTCGACCGACAATCGCGACACTATGCTTGACGTGGTGCGCCGCACCGCGGAGCAGGTGTTCATGCCTCTATGCGTCGGTGGCGGAGTGCGCACTATGGATGATATCCGGCGTCTGCTCCAAGCCGGCGCCGACAAAGTATCCATCAATACCCCGGCCATTCAGAATCCGGAGTTCGTCACGCGGGCCGCGTCGCGATTCGGTTCCCAGTGCATCGTCGTGGCTATTGACGCGAAGACGGTCGAGGGACGCTACGTGGTCCATAGCCATGGCGGCCGCGACGGCGGGCGTCCCACCCCGCTCGAACCAGTGGCCTGGGCCCAGGAAGTGGCGGAACGCGGCGCCGGGGAAATCCTGCTGACCTCGATGGACTGTGACGGCGTCAAGGCCGGATATGACATTCGCTTGACACGGGCCGTGGCCGAGGCCGTTGGCGTGCCGGTGATCGCCAGCGGTGGCGCCGGTAACCTCGAGCATCTACGCGCCGCCCTCGCCGAGGGCAAGGCCGACGCGGCCTTAGCCGCTTCCATCTTCCACTATCAGGAATACACTATTCAGCAAGCCAAGCAGTTTCTTGCAAAACATGGCGTGCCCGTGCGATTATGATGCGCTACTTGTTCCATCGAGTACGCATACGACCTGTTAAGGTAGTGTATTTGATCAACCGACCCGAGGAGACAAGATGATGCCGGCGTTTGCGTACAAACCCCACCGATGGCGTCATTAGTTTCTTCTTTTGTATCTTCCTTTCTTTTATTATCCGAGAATTAGCGCGCAGTACACCGGTAACCATTGTATTGCGCGAGAGAGGACACCACCGTGAACATTCAAGAAGTTGTAAAATTCGACAAAAACGGCCTCGTCCCGGCCATTGTCCAGCATGCGGACACGGGGCAGGTTCTCATGTTGGGCTACATGAATCCAGAATCGTTGGATTTCACGTTGCGGGAAAAGAAAGCGTGTTTCTGGTCGCGCTCACGGCAAACTCTCTGGTTAAAAGGGGAGACGTCCGGACATTTTCTGAACGTGAAGGAAATCCGGATTGATTGCGATGGCGATGCCTTGGTGGTGAAGTGCAATCCCGCCGGGCCGACTTGCCATACCAATGAAACGAGTTGTTTCTATCGCCGCGTCAACGCGGATGGCGAGGTCGCCTTGGACGGGAACGGCGTAGCGACGGTGTGAATAAAGGGGAAAGCCATGATTCATCCAACGTTAGACGAATTCCGGCGAGTGGCTCGGCCCGGCCTACTCATTCCAGTGTATCGCGAGGTGCTGGCCGACCTGGAAACACCCGTGACGGCCTATCTCAAGATTTCCAAAGGGCACCCCTTTTCCTTCTTGCTCGAGAGCGTCGAAAAGGCGGATACCTTGGGGCGATATTCGTTTCTAGGCGCTAACCCATCCGTCGTGTTCCAGTCCCGAGGCACTGACGTTTCCATCACGGAAAACGGAAACGTGCGGCGCATCACATGCGCGCAGCCGCTGGACGAACTGAAGCGGCTCATGGCGCGGTACACGCCGGCGCCGGTTTCCGGTCTGCCGGCGTTTCACGGGGGCGCCGTCGGCTACATATCCTACGATCAGGTACGCTTTTTCGAACGACTTCCCGACAAGAACCCCGATCCGCTGGCGTTGCCGGACCTGTATTTCATGATCACGGACACGATTCTGATCTTCGATCACGTCCAGAGTCGGTTGAAGATCGTATCCAACGCACACGTGCAGGACAACGCGGACTCCGCTTACAACGAGGCCGTGCGTAAGATTGACGGTCTCGAACGCGGCCTGCGCCGTCCGTTGGTAGTCTCCACCGAACGAGTGCACAGCGGCGAGTCGGAAATCCCAATCCGATCGAATTTCACCCGCCGGGAGTTCTGCGATGCCGTGCTCAAAGCCAAGGAATACATCCGGGCCGGAGATATCTTCCAGGTCGTTCTCTCCCAGCGATTCGAGCGCGAGGTAAACTCCAGCCCAATCAATCTTTACCGCGCGCTTCGCTGTATTAATCCCTCCCCGTACATGGCGCTGCTTCAGTTCCCGGACGTCATGATTGTGGGCGCGAGTCCGGAAGTGATGACCCAAGTCCGCAATGGAACCTGCATGGTGCGGCCCATCGCCGGCACACGCCCGCGCGGCAATACGCCGACCGAGGACCTCGAACTTGAGAAAGAGCTCCTCGCCGACGAGAAAGAACTCGCCGAACATATTATGCTGGTAGACTTGGGCCGGAACGACGTCGGCCGCGTGAGCCAACCCGGAACCGTGGCGCCGTCCCGCCTCATGACCATCGAACGCTACTCGCACGTGATGCACATCGTGAGCGAAGTCGAGGGTCGTATGAAGAACGGCGAGGACGCCTTCAGCGCCCTGCGCGCGACGTTTCCCGCCGGCACGGTCAGTGGAGCGCCCAAAATCCGCGCGATGGAAATCATTGACGAACTGGAGCCCGTGCGCCGCGGACCGTACGCCGGAGGTCTGGGCTACATCAGCTTCTCCGGCGACATGGACACCTGCATCGTAATCCGCACCATGGTCATCAAAGACAACGTGGCCTATCTCCAGGCCGGGGCTGGTATCGTGTACGATAGCGACCCGGAGCGTGAATTCGAGGAGACAGTTAATAAGGCGAAGGCATCCTTCAAAGCGGTGGAGATGGCGGAGAGAGGACTCGAATCATGATTGTACTGATTGACAACTACGACTCGTTTACTTACAACCTCGTGCAATACTTCGGCGAGTTGGAGCCCGACATCCGAGTCTTCCGCAACGACGCCATTGATGTAGACGGCGTGCGCGCCTTGAAGCCGGACCGTATCATCATCTCGCCCGGACCCTGTACACCGAAAGAAGCCGGTATCTCCACCGAACTGCTGCAAAAAGTCGGACCCGAAATTCCCACTCTCGGCGTATGTCTGGGCCACCAATGCATCGGAGAGGCGTTTGGCGGGGAGGTGGTTCGCGCCGAGCGAATCATGCATGGTAAGGTCAGCAGCATCCGCCACTTCGGCAACCCACTGTTCCGGGAGGTGCCTTCTCCATTCCGAGCGACGCGCTATCATTCCTTGATAATCCGGCGCGAGACGATCCCCCCGGACCTGGAGATTACTGCCGAGACCGATGAACTTGAGATCATGGGCGTAGCGCACAAACACCATCCGATCTGGGGCGTCCAATTTCATCCGGAAAGCATCCTCACGGAGAGCGGCAAACGTATCGTCCGGAACTTCATGACGCTCTGATCCGGTGGGCGCTACCTGTAAGCGATTCCATTCTAGTCACTTACGACTCACACCGCGTTGACTTTGCCTTGGGCATGTGCTAGATTACAGCGCTTTGGGAGGGGGTGTTTCACCACAGAAAGGTGAGCGGTGTATGGGACTAAGTAAAAAGCAGTTGAAGATTGTGGAATCGCTGGATCGCAGTGTCCAGTTGTGTCGGCAATTCATGAACGACTGGCTCTTGTTTAACCAGATTCTCAGCGCATATCCAAGTCCAGGTGTGAATAAGGCCCAGCTCGAAAACGAGTTTCTGAAGATTAAGAGCAAGCTCGCGCGCGAGCACCAAGTGTTGCGGGAAAGCCTTAAGATGGACTACAAGCTCGACGTAAACACCATGAACATCGTGTCGGGCGCCACGAACCTCGAAGCCATCTACTCCCAGTCCGAAGTTGCCATCAAGAAACTGCAGAACGAGTGGCACCGCGCCTTCATTTCCGTCAACGAAACCTTGGGCGGACTGGAAGACAAAAAGGCCCGTGCCGAGGCCGGACAAAAAGTTTTTCTCGATCCGATGGACGCTATGCGCAGCGGGGGGATGTCTAAGAAGGCCAAGAACAACTTGATTGCGGCAGTCGTCGTTATCGTCGTCATTGCCGCGCTCATGGCGATCCCGCAGGTGCGCGACATGTACATGGGCGCTTTCCAGGATTTCTTTGGCAAATAGCCATAGTTGCCCTAGGCATGTCCATGCTGGCTGCGATGATAGAGGGTGTTCCTTTAACGAGTGGAAGGACGAGCGTGTGACTAAACGTGAACTTGTGATCGGAGTCTCGGAGAAGCTGGGTCGGGCTCAAGGTGAAGTGTCTACGGTGGTTCAGGCCACCTTGGATATTATCATCGAACTGCTGTCCGAGGGACACCGGTTGGAAATCCGGAACTTCGGCGTATTCGAATTAAAGAAGCGACGCGCCCGCCTCGGACGCAATCCGCGCACCGGCCAACAAGTCCAGGTCGTGCAAAAACGTGTACCCGTCTTCAAGCCCGGCAAAGCGCTAAAGCAGATTATACAAGCCGGGCCAACCTATGCCGCCGCGGCCGTGCAGACTCCCGACCGCGTGGCCGCCGCGCCGCTCGCGGCGGAAGCGAACCCCACACCGAATCTTCCTCTCGAAGCCTAGATTCGGATTACTTCCTCTCAATCGAGGACCCGTAATCGCGATTGTGAATTTGTGCTTCCCTCTTGTTCATGCCGCGTCGCCGATAGCTTTCTCTTCGCTTCCTCTAGAGCAGCCGAGGGATGTCCACAACTGGAAACCGAAAACTGGAAACCGGAAACCGGGAAACCGCTTGCAGCCCATCCCACACAAGCGGTAAGATGTATAGGCTACCTCGCAACGCGCTTCCGACCCATGGAAAAAAGGAACACCTGACGTGGCCCGCGACGACGCACGTATGACCTTTACCGAGCACTTGGCCGAATTGCGTCTGCGCATTATTCGGTCCGGCATCGCACTCGTAATCGGTTGTGTGGTCTGTTATGCGTTTTCGGATCAGATTTTCGAACTGATTGCTTACCCCCTGCAGCCCGTGGGGGGGCTTCTCCCTGCCGCAACTTCCAACCCGGAAGCGGCGCCGCCGGATTCGGCGGCGATTCAGTGGAGCGCCATGAACTTCCTCGAACCCGTCATGGTAAAGTTGCGCCTGACGCTTTATGCCGGCGCGCTGCTGGCCCTACCGTTCATCGTGTATCAGATTTGTGCCTTCATCTTCCCGGGTCTTACCCCTGGCGAACGAAAGATCGCCAAGTTCCTCCTGTTCGGCTCCAGCACGCTTGCGGTGTTTGGCGTGCTCGTCGCGTATTTCGGAGTGTTCCCGCTGGTGCTCCCATACCTGATGCAGTGGATGCCGGAAGGCGTCATCATGCAGTTGCGCATGAACGAAAACATCTCCCTGATTCTCATGTTGTTACTGGGCTTCGCCGTGGCCTTCCAGTTTCCCCTGGTCGTGTTGGCGCTGGTGTACGTCGATCTGCTGTCGCCGGAGACTCTGCGAAAGTATCGGAAAATAGCGATTGTCGGTATCGCGGTCCTTTCCATGGTCCTCACGCCACCCGACCCGCTGTCCTGGGTCATCATGATGGCCCCATTGGTCATCCTCTATGAACTCAGCATCTGGAGCTCGTACGCGGTAGTCCGAAAAAGAAAGACGCCGGTGACGGCGACATCCTGAGAGAATTACGGAAAGCAATCCATGTTTGGCGGTATGAGTTTCTTCGAGTTGGTGATCCTGATGGGCATCGCCTTGGTGCTTATCGGTCCGGAGAAGTTCCCCGATTTCACCAAGATCGTGATGCGCACCATCCGCGACGTTCGCAACTACGTCAACGACATCAAGCAAGACCTCGCCGAAGAGGTGCGTCCCATCAAAGAGGAAGTGCGCCAACTTTCGCGTTACAAGCCTGAAGACTACATTGACGCACTAAGTGAGGCCGACTCCAGTGATGACGAATCGGAAACGAACCAATCTGCTTCAGCCGGCCCCGTGGAATCCACCTCGTCGCCACCGCCCGCCGATTCCGGCGTCAACGCCGATACCACCGCCAGCGAAAACTACCAGGATTGAAAGCGGGCCCACATCGTCGCGTGTTCCGTTTTCGCCGAAGACCGCGCATCTTGCCCAAGGAACCCCGCACCTTGGGCATCTTGCCCTGCTCAATTGCGCTCCGGTCAACTAACACTGCCTGAATCAAGGTTAGATAGCAATCAGACACGGAAAATCCAGCCTGGAACGGCCCTGTGGAAGGCGGGAAAATGGTGCCGGGAGCGAGACTTGAACTCGCAAGCCCTGATTAGGGGCACAAGGTCCTTAGCCTTGCGTGTATGCCAATTCCACCATCCCGGCGACCAATCGAAATAATAACGCTCGTGACGAAGGTGTATCAAGTTTTGAAGGATAAAGTCTGAAGGATGAAGTCTGAAGTGTAAAGTCTAAATTCTGAATTCTAAAGAGCCACAGGGCGGAAGAAGTTACAAAACTCGGAACACTCTAATTGGAGTCGGTTGCGATTCCTGCTTCCTTCTTGATCTGTCCGATGTCCAGTTCATCAATCCAGGCCGGAAGGTTCTGCCAGGCTTTGTGGAAACCGAAACCGCCCTCGGTCATCTCGCGCAGAGCTTCTTCCTTTGTCCAGCCTTGTATAACGATGCGATAGAGAGCGCATAAGGCGCCGGTACGGTCGGCGCCGTGTTGACAGTGGACCAGCACCGGGGTGCGCGTTGGGTCGGTAACGATCTTGAGGAACCGGACAATCTCTTTCTGTTCGGGATGCCAGGCCTTCATGTAGATGTGTTCATAGCCCAACTTCGTCCCGGCGAGTTTGTCGCGGTCGGAATGAAACGATCGAAGGTTTACGATGGTCTTGACACCCATCCGTTCGAGATTCTTCATCCCCTCGGCCGTAGGCTGTGCGCTCCGATAAAGCGCACCGCTGATCTTATACAGATTGGCCACTCCCTCAATCGCAAGGGGCTGAGCATAAATCGCTGGACGGTCCGCCCAGGACGCCACTGTCAAGGCAGCGGCAATGAGGATGCCGTCTACACCGCTGACCGTGAACCTATTCATTTCCAATCCCAATCCGCTCCCGCAATCTCGCCCGAGATCGCCATTCAAAACTTGGTCTCTTCGTTATGCCCTACAGCCTACAGCCTCCGGTCTACAGCCTGCCCGTTACACCTCGATGCCGTTTTCGCGGGCGACCAGGAGATTCGAGCGCAGGAGGGCCTCGAAACTGCCGCAGTCGGCCCACCAGCCTTGGATGACCTCGTAAGTCATGACTCCGCGGCGGATGTACTCATTGTTCACGTCGGTGATTTCGAGTTCGCCGCGATCGCTGGGCACCAGCGTGTCGCATATATCGAACACGTCGGAGTCGTACATGTAAATACCGATGACGGCGAGGTTGGTAGGCGGGTCTTTGGGTTTCTCAATGATCCGACTGACCTGCTTACCGTTCAGGACGGCTACGCCGAATTCTTTGGGGTTCGGCACTTCCTTGAGGAAGATCTTCGCGCCCTTGGGTTGCGTTTCGAAATCTTCCACGGCCTTCTTGATGCTGCCCTGTATGAAATTATCCCCGAGGATGACCACCACCTTGTCATTGCCCACAAAGTGTTTGGTCAAAGCCAGCGCGTCGGCGATGCCACCTTCCCGCTTCTGATAGGTGTAGTTCATGTGCCGCAGACCGAACTCCTCTCCATTGCCGATCAGCCGAAGAAATTCCCCGGCGTTGTTCCCGCCGGTCACAATCATGATCTCTGAAATACCCGCGTCTACAAGGGTTTGGATGGGATAGAAGATCATCGGCTTGTTGTACACCGGCAAGAGATGCTTATTCGTCACACGGGTCAGCGGGCTAAGCCGCGTTCCCAAACCACCGGCCAATACGACACCTTTCATTTATAGTTCCCTTCAATAATTCTGGTGAGTTCAGCGGCCAAAGTTTAGCACACGCGATGGGAGCGGGTATAGGGTACCGGGTTCAGGGCCTCGGGTTTCGGGTCACGGTGCTCATTGCTGATTGATGGAATGCATGATAGTATTTGGCAACCGTGTAACCGGCTGGACGATAGGACGACGTCAGCCTTGGGGAGTAGAACATGTGCATCAACAAGCGGGTCTTGATGATTTCATTGCTGGCGGTCTTCCCGCTGAGCGCATTCGCGGCTTCGAAAACTCAGGTCGTTTCTTTGCGTGAGGCGAAAAGTCCGGCTTGGTCGCTGCATGCAACCGACGCC
>JACQVH010000067.1 GCA_016209895.1 Candidatus Hydrogenedentota bacterium
CATCAGACAATAGCCCTCGACGCGGAATTCGAAGCGACGCGCTTGCTCGCGTAGCAACTCCAGATACACCCGCCGGTCGTCGTCCACAAAAAAGACGTCTTGCCCATTGTTTCCCCGTTGGGTGATGTGATGATAGACACCCGGTACCACGATGCGCGCGACTCTCGACATGATCCCATCCTATCGCAACACCCGACACTTTGTCAATATAAACGGTGACTGTCCCTATTTAATCGATTTACTCCCTCTGCAAAACGGGTCATCCGCCTCAGCCCGCCACGGCCAACCTGCCCGCCGCCCACGAAATCCTGCTTCACCGGACGGTTACAATATTTCCAACTCGCGAGCTTTCTGTATTATGGACTTAATTGTCGGCGGGGATGCCAATAAAACGCCAATTTCAAAAACATCAGCCGTCGGAAAATCATCCTCAATAAAAAAAAGAAGAGGAAGACAAACGGTGCAGGTCACTACCGCAAAACCGATCACCAATATCTCAATGATGTTTGCTTTCGAGAGTCGGTACAACGGCGTGCGGAACATGACATGCTTGACCACTACGCTGTATAATATGACTGATAACAGCCCAGAAAATATAACAATGAAAAATGTAAATAGACTGACCATTGAGGCATAAATATTGTTTATTTGTGCAGATCTGTCCATTTCGTACACTATAACGCATAAGACAAACAGTACGGCAAGCCATGCCCAACAATCCCGACGGGAATACTTTCGTGACGGGAAGAGCCACCCGTAAACGATATTGAGAATTCTCATGTAATTTCGCCGTCAATGGAATGTGAACAACTAGCGAACCGGGATGAGTTCCTCAAGTGGTCTTGCTGCTGCCACAGTGCCTCCTGCCGGAACTACGTGGAACGCCCCCAAAAAGTGATAGAGAGCCTTCCCGATACACATAGCTCTGATCACATCATGACCCAACTGTTCCCACGCGCCTTGCCTTTGACTGGCTGCAATACATTCATTAATACAACTTTCTTCTTTATATCCGACAAATGTGACGGTCTTTGTGACCATCCTACTAGTATCAATTCGGATATGTCCTCGCTCTTCGTCAGTTCTTTTAGTAACCGTACCGGGATGACCTCTAGAAAGGACAACAAAATCGGGACAATTATTGATACAGGTTTCGGAGATGATATGACGAAGAGCCGGTTCAACAAGCACACAAAGGATAAACCATCCAACGAGTACGGGTGGTAATTGTATAATTCCTCCGGTTCGATCAACCATCACGATGGGTGACCAAAGAACGTAACCATAGAAACTCGGTACCTCAGGCTGCGCAAAGGGATCTCGCGCCAGCCATCGAGCAAGTGTAGGTGAATATGGTCTGTAGACGGTATAATAAGTCTCTGTCAACGTGTCCCAATCATGCCCGGTGAATTTGTCGGTGATTGTTGCTCCCGATTCAGAGTAAACGGAACCGTAAGGTTCATATTCGTACTGCCCCACCGAGGATTTATTGCTATCTCGTAGTCTTCGTGTGGAGCCAATATTGTCTTGGGAATGGTAACGGTAAGTCCCCGTGCCTGGGTTGCTCCCAGAAACGTCCGCCAGGACAGTACCGATAGACTTCACCGGGTCGTGAACGTAGGTCATCGTCAGCGTATCCGAGGAGTTTTCTTCGCTGATTACATTCCACCCTGCATCCCAGTTGAACTTCGTTATGCTTCCGCCTGAAGGATTTCTCTCACGCCGCTTCTGATCGGCGCCGACTTTGTACGTGACCGTTCCCTCTCCGGTGAAATTCGACGAGACCTTGGTTAACTTGTCCCCATAGTTGTAGTAATACGTCGCGCTGTAACTTCCTTGAGTCTTACTGGTCATCCGACCCCAAGAGTCATAGGCGAAGCTGGTGTCAGTCCCGGCCAGGGTCTGTTTCGTGAGTTCGTTGCCGGTGTTGTAAGCGTAGACGTACGTATCCGTCGTGCTGGGTGGAGTATAGACCTCTTTAGTCGTCATATTGTCCGCGGCGGAGTAGGTATAGGTCCATCGCTTGAGCAAGTTGCTCGATGAATCTTTCCTTTCGGCCTTGGTCAACCGCGAACGTCCATCATAATAGTAGTCCCAATAGGAATTGTCCTGGTGGGTCGTCTTGGTGATGTTGCCATCCTTGTCCAAGGCATACGTGAACCCGTCCAAGACCGTGCTGCCGTCTTTATGCTCAATTTTTGTGAGGCGGTTTCGATCATCATACGAATACGCCGTGGTCATGCCGTTCGGATGGGTATACTGCGTGGGTTGCCCGTTGGCGTTGTAACTGTAAGTCCAGGTTTTGCTGCCAGGTGAGGTAATGGTACTGACCTGCCCCCGGTCGGTGTAGGTATAGGTGACAAGATTGCCATGGTAGTCGTCCATGGTGATCACATTGCCCGCCGCGTCGTACGTGTAATCCAGCGTAGAGGCGTCGTAGTCCGTGATCTTGGTCAGTTTACCTGACGTGTTATAAGCATACTGCAACCCGTTGGTGGCATCAATCCAGTCAGTGAGTTTCGTCAACCGGCCAGACGAATTATAGGCGTAATTCCCGTCATACGTGTTACCCTCCGCCGTGTACCGGACCTTCGTCATTTGGCAGGTGCTGCCGCTGTAGAAGTATTCAGTCGGGTCCACGGTACCATCGCTACCTGCGCCCACTTTGGTCACCCGACCCATGTTATCGTAGAAATACTTGGTGACCTTGCCGTGAGCATAGTTCATCTTGGTCAACCGGTTCTGGTTGTCGTAATCGTAGTCGGTGACGTTCCCGCCGCCATCGGTGACGGTGGAGAGATTGCCATAGCTGTCGAACGTATACTGCACGTTTCCGACCGAATCATCTTGCTTGGTCAACTGACCTTGAAAATCATAGTAGAGATTTTGGACCTTGCCGTCAAAGCTGGTCTGCTTCGTCACTTTACCTAATTTGTCGAATTCCATCGTCGTGTTCGTAGAGCCACCGGAGGGCGAGGTGACCTTGGTCAACTGGTTCATCAAGTCATAAGCGTAGTCCGTGCTTCGGTTCAGTGCGTCTGTGACTTTGGTTTGATTGCCGTTCTGGTCGTAATAAAACAGCGTCTCATTATTGAGCGGGTCCTTGACCTTCGTCAACTGGCCGGTCTTCCCACCACATCCGCCGCAGCCGCTGTAGGCATAGTAATATGTGGTGACCTTGTTGTTGGGATCGGTTGCCTTAGTGACATTGCCCAAGTCGTCGTATTCCAACTTCGTCTCGTTGTCTTGCGGGTTCTTGGCGGAGGTTATGTTACCCCGCGCATCGTACACAAAGGTGGTCGCTTGGCTGAGCGGATTCGTGACCGAGGTCGCCTGGCCATAACTGTCGTAAGCATAGACGATCCCATTGCTCCCGCTCCACGGCGTCACGGTCTTGGTCAACCGGTTGGAACCGTCATAACTATACGTCGTATCCAAACCCGCACGGTCGGTCATCTTGGTCGGATACAGCCCGTCCGTGGCGTAGGACCAGATGGTATCGCCGTCACTGCCCGAATGCGCCTTGCTGAGCCGTCCTTTGGTGGTATAGGTCATGGAGACGTGGTCAACGGTTCCCGGCCGCTGGGTCTTGGTCAGGTCGCGGTTGCCGGCGTAGTTGTACGTGTAGCGGTCGTAGTTCGTGGTGTCCTTGTACACGTCCACGTATTGCAGGTGCCAGCCCGAAGCCGACTGCGGCGTGTACTTCATCTTGGCCAGCGTGGCCCCGGCCGGGATGTAGTCGGTGACCGTATTGATGCTGGTGGTGACGCTCCGGTCATTCTTGTTCCGCAACCCCGCGGCGTTATCCACGTCAATGCGGTACGCCTCCAAGTAGTCGTAGTCGAAATACCAGGCCAGGCTGGTGGTCGTGCCCTTTTTGTCCGTAACGCCATCAATGAACCGCGCGCCTGGCACGTCCGGGTCGTCCCAGTACGTGTACTGCACCGTCTTGCTGTCGTTGTCCGTGACCTTCGTCAATTCGTTGGAAGCGTTGTAGGCGTAGGACACGGTCTGCACCACGGTCCCGCCGCTCTTCTTTAGTTCGACCTTCGTGATGAGATTGCCAGAGTAACTGAATTGCAAATACCGGTCATCGCCGCTGGGCGGCGTGACTTTGGTCAAGCGGCCCGTGCCCACCGCGCCATTGTATTCCAGCGCGATCTGGTTGCTGGAGGCGTCGGTAGTGGTTTCCAAGCGGCAATACTTGTTGCTGTCCGCTGTCGGTGCGCTGAACCCGTATTGGATGCCGCCCGGCATGTCCAGGTAATACTTCCCGGTGCTCGTGTTGCGCCGGAGCGTCGTGCCCAGGTGTTCCGTGATCGCTTTCGAAGTCCGCCGGTAGTTGTCGTACCCGCCCGACGTGTCCACGTATTCGTAGTAGAGCGGCGAGCCGAACTTATCGCTGAAGATGACCGTGGCCGGCGGGGTGGCTTCGGTCGAGGTCCGCAGAAAGATGTTGTAGCTGTGCACCCAGCCGCCGCCGATGACGTTGCCCCAAACCTTGCTGGTATCGGTGAACTCGTCCCGATGGAACCCTTTCCGGTTCACGTAGTCACGCTCCAGGGCCACGCCCATGGGACCGCGGGTACCGATGGCGAGGTCCGGCTCGTCAATGACCAGCGCCGACTGGAACGAATGGACGTCCACGTTCACGCCGGGCGAATGCACGCCGCCATCCAACCGCCCTTCCGGGGTCCGCGCGGCGTCACTGGCACCGGCGATACCATTTGAAGGGATGTAGTTCTGTATCGGCGAATCGCCGCCGCAGGTGCCCAGTCCGGGGGCAATCCCCGCACCGTCGTGCAGCCGATCCCGCAACTGAGACCAATGGCCCGGTGGGACAGACCCGCCGCCCACCGCAACCGCAACACTTCCTTAATCTTTCGCATGGATAATCGCTCCCTGGGCATTGCTTCCTCCTCGGATACTCCGTCCATCCAAAAGAGGACAGGATGCCACGTGACGCCGGCGGCGTCATTACCGATTATCCCGCGCCGACTTCCTCCCGCCCGTGATCCGATTCCCCGGAACGCGTGATCCGATTCCGTCGGAATCGATGATCACTTTGCGCCGGAATCAATGATCTTTTTCCCCCGGAATCGGTGATCACTTTCGCCCGGAATGCATGATCGCTTTCCCCCGCATTCCCCGATCCGTTTCCCCCGGAATATGCAATTTCCTAAATAAACGGTGACTGTCCCTATTTATGCCATCATCCTGTGGCATCCGTTGGTCCCGCCGTTCGTGGACGACTTCGTGACGCGTTGCAGCTCGCTAATCTGCGAGGCGCTGGCAATGGATATTCCGCTCCGTGGTGCGATAACGCTTGGCGACGCGGTGCTCGACCGCGACTCCGATTTCTTCCTCGGTGCACCAATTGTTGAAGCGGCCCGAGTGGAGAAGGCCCAGAACTGGCTGGGCCTCACGTTTGGGCAGACAGCGATGTGGTCGCAGTTTCTGGCTCAGATTCACGGCACGGCGATCATCGAGTATCCACCTCCAGCGAAGGAACACCTGAAGGCATACGTGTCGCCGATCGTAGTCGACTGGCCCAGACGTTGGCGCGACAAGCACGGCGAGTGCCCGTCCATGAAGCTCCGGCAACTCAACCGAGATCCAGCGTACGGATCCTATTGGGAGAACACCATTGCCTTCGCAGAGTTCTCGCGAGGCAGGCACGACTGGCACCTTCGTCCTGAGGAGATTCCTGCGGATGCGGTGCTACTGCTGGTTTCTCGCAAGGAAAGCGATCTGCCCTTATGATGCGGCATAACAACCGGTTGCAGCGGACGGCGCTGCGCGCCGCCGCTGAACCGGAGCGTTCGGCGGCCTGGATCCCAGTGACCAAGGACAGAGGAAAGCTAGTCCAGTGACACCCGGAGTCCCCCTACACAGATCAACGGGGTCGCTGGACGGGATATCGATCGACTTCAACCCGCGAGACCTCATCGCGAAGTGCGACCTGCTGGGAACCGCAGATCGTCGGTCACAACTTCAGGCCATCTATGTTCCAACGAAGGGCCGTACTCAGCACGTCCACGAGCTCCTCGAAAGCCTGGATGGACATCATGCGCCAGTTTTCCTGCTCCCAAGCCGCGCCGAGGACATTCCGCCTCCTCGCTCATCCCATGAGCTATCCGCACAGCATCTGTCCTTTCAGAAGGATCCAGCATCCCTCAGTGTGATGCGATCTCTCCGCTCCGCCTCCAACCCCCTGTTCACGACTCCTTCGAGAATCTGGGACCTCCCACTCAAGCGGAACTATGCACTCTGGCACGCCCGTGAGAACCACTTCCGCCGGATCCTCCTGCTTGACGACGATATCCGTGGACTCGATGACACTGTGTTCAGAGCGGGATCGGCAGCACTTCGCCGATGGGCTCTCGCAGGGGCCTTTATCGACGAATTCCCAGACACCTCTGTAATAGGTCATGTAGAATCTGCCGTCGGAGAGCGAGTCGTTCCCTTTCTCAGCGGCAGCTGTTTGTTCGTTCGCTGCGATGCCTCCATTGGGTACTTTCCCCAGATCTACAACGAAGATTGGATCTTCATGGCGCCGCACATTGCGTCCGGTAACATCTGCTCGCTAGGCAGCATCCGCCAGAGGCCCTATGATCCGTTCAGCGAATCGTCCCGGCCCGCCTTCCAGGAGCCGGGAGAGATCATCGCTGACGGCCTGTTCGCTCTCTTGGTTTGTGGACGCTACGGTGATCGATTGGACCAGTCTACATGGAGCGCTATCCTCTCAAAACGTCGGGAGTGGCTCACTGTCCTGGCGGCAAGAGCTGAAAACCCCGTGCATCGCGACGCGGTCGAAGCGGCGCGTGCTCTGTGCGACCGCGTCAGAGGTCCTGACTGTGCCGAGTACGTCAATGACTTGGAGCACGACCGCCAGACGTGGAGGCGCAGATTGGAGGAGTTGGCATAGTGGAAGATCTTCGTGTTCATACCATCGATGGTTTTGACCTTGCTGCGGTGGTGACTCGCGGCCGAACCGATGACGTGATCATTTGGATGCACGGGATATCCGTGGACAAGGACGAGTACCTCGGGTTCTTTCGCGAGGGAGCGCTGTGGTTTGCCAACAGAGGGCCCTCGTCGATCCGGTTTGACTTCCGCGGGCATGGCGCGAGTAGCGGTACCCCTCTTGATTTCACGGTGGTGGGCCAGAACCTGGACGTGCGGGCAATCCTGGACTTGGCGCGGCGGCAGTTTGGTGCCGGAGCCCGCCTGCACATCGTGGCGGCGAGCTTCGGCTCTCCGCCGGCGATCTTCGCTGGTCATCGATACCCGAAAGTTGTTCTCTCGGTTTCGCTCATTGCACCAGTTCTGTCATACGAACGGACGTTTCTTGTGCCAGAGACGGAGTGGGCCAAAGCGATTTTCTCGAAAGACCAGCTGGACCAGCTGGACCAGACTGGTCGGCTCTATTTCGACGAGTCGTTTTACATAGGGCATCACCTGGTCGAGGAGATGAGGCTGATCAATCCGGTCGGTGCGTTGACGCAACTCAAGCAGCGCGTCTTGGTTGTGCATGGCGATCGCGATTCCATGGTTCCGTACGATGCGACACATACAGCCTGCAGGGGTCTAGAGCACGTCAGACTGGTCACGCTGAAAGGGGCCGATCACGGTTTTGTTGAACCAGACGACGAAGAGGGTAGGTTGCCTGGATCCGTCGCAAACAAGGAACGGATCCTTCGGCTGGTGGAGGAACATCTTCAGTGTTGAACGTCGAGGGGTACGTCGCTATCGGACGTTGCGATATTGATCGCAGCGCTCGAGTATGCATGGGCGCTGTAATTGGCAAACCCTTCCGCCCGCTCATCGACGTGGCGGAGTTAGAAACAGATTGCAAGACAACGATCGGGCCTCGTACTTATGTGGGCTACTATTCTGTAGTAGGAGCGGGAAGCAGCCTAGGGGAAGGCGTCATTATCGACGACTATTGTGTCATCGAAGAAGACGTCGTTGTAGGACCGAGAAGCCTGGTGATCTATCGGGCGCAGATTTGCAACGAGGCACGCGTAGGGTCGGGGTGTGTGATCGGCGGCTTTGTTGCCGAGCGGGTCGTGATCGGCGACGGAGTTCGGCTGTTCGGTAAGGTTGTCCACTCGCAACGAGATCCGACGCGCGGCTGGGACGCGCCCGACTCGACTGAGGAATCGGCCATTCTAGAGGAGGAAGCCTTTGTTGGCTTCGATGCACTCGTGGCGGGTAAGGTTGTCATTGGGAGCAGGGCCTATGTGTGCGCGGGGGCGATTGTGACGCGCGATGTGCCTCGGATGCATGTGGCCTACAGCGTGAACAGAATCGTCCCCGTGGCGGACTGGAAGGGTCCGTTGTCCCGATCCCCATTCTTCGACAAGGGGGTCGGGCAGTAAGGCTCCCATGCCAACTCTCAACTCCATAGAGTTTTGGATCACCGCATACGCGGTCGCTCTGTCGATCATTGAGGTTGTCAGGGGCACGAGTAAGCTTCGGCACTTGTGGCGGACGCGCCACCTTCGACGAGTGTGGGGGATCAAAGACGGAGATCAAGTGATCGTCGTGTGCTCGGAGTTGGATGAGCCTGAAACGCGTCAACATGTGGAACCACGGGAGTTTATCTACAGCCTGAAGTACGGGGATGTGGACGCGTACTTCGAAGTGCTCGTCACGCTGCTTCGCTTGTATCCTGCCATCAGGATGCGGGTCATGTCAGCAGGTGAAGCGGAGTCAACCCGCTTGGATCTGTCAAGGCACCTGATCGTGATCGGCGGGCCAGACTATAATACGTTGGCCGCCAGGGTCTTGAGTTGGCAGCAGACACAGTTCGAGTACCGCAGTCCGCATGTGTCTGTTTGTTCCACCGAGCACCCGGATGAGATCGTCCTCTACGACAACGTAAGAGAGGCCGAGTACTGGCACACGACGGACGAACATGACTATGGATACTTCGAGCGGATTCAGAATCGGCACAATCCCAAGAGTCGTGTGATCCTGATAGGTGGTTGCCATACCATCGGGGTAGCTGGCGCGGTGAAGGCATTCTCGATGGCCCAGAGCGAGGACGGAGAGATCCCGTCATCCGTACTGGCCAACGCAGGCCTGGTCGCCAGGAAAGTCGGAAAGGCGGTTCGATTCTCTGTTCTCGTCGAGGCTGAACGTATTGGCCAGACCGTGAGCGTGCCGCTCGTTCGCCAAGAGCGAGTTACAGTCAGGAGTCAATAGGCGGGAGCACGATCTCACACTTTGAGATCGGGCCGCCGAACAACCGGTTGCAGCGGACGGTCCGCCGCGCGGCCCGCCGCTGAACCGGAGCGTTGGGCCAACCCGACAGGATGGGAGGTGCGCACGTGATCGGTCTTGACGTAGCGAAGGTAGAGGCGACGAACAAGGGTGGCCTGGTTGAGGCGAACGGCGTTACCATCGTCGCCTTCTACGGAGCCGCGAAGCCACCTGCTCTCCATCGCCTTGTGTCCGCAGTCAGTGCACACGTGGAGGATTTGCTCAAGGACTACCCAGGGCTCTTCTGCGCCTATCCGATAGCGCAAGTCCATGCCACTCTGATGGGTATCGAGGGCCACTCAGAGGGTGACGCTATAGTACTCGACAACGCACGGACTCGCGCTCTACGTTGTGGCGTCCCTGCCAGGCCGTTCGATGTAGCTGGTTTGCTTCGTTTTCTGCGGCAACACCCGTGGCCGTTGCGCTGCCAGTTCGGCGGCCATGCTCCCATCGACCGAAATCCATATGACGTCGGCAATGCACCGTGGGACCGCAGCTTCGACGTGCAAGCCAACGGCCTGGCCGTCCTCATGGGATGGCCATGCAGTCACGACGGGACGCCCTTTGCTCCCACCCTCCTCGGACTCCGCAAGGCACTGGAAACGTACGGCGCCATCCATAAATACCACATAGACCCGGCAGACCAGGACAACGACCTGTTTATCAGGTTGGGCGGCATTAGTGCACAAGCCTGGATCGAACTCGTACACTCGGACCAGGCGGAGAGGGCCCTCACCGCCTTGCTTGAGGCACGCGATCAGGTGCGGCTATCACTGCTGGCCCGCCCCACGGTGGTGGACATCGAATTGCGGGACCTATCTGTCGTTCGCTATCAATGTACCACCCTGGCACGCGTAGCTTTCTGCGAGCCCGTCACTTCACTCGCCGCCAGTGCCCTGGCTAAGCAGTACGAATCCGCGTAGATATGTCAGCCAACCTATGCAGAGGCCCAACAACGGCATGCAGCGGACGGCACTTCGCGCCGCCGCTGATGTCGGGCGTTACACTCTCCCATCGGCCTTCTTGGCCTTTTCCGCCAGTTCCTCGCCGGCCGCCGAGAATGTTCCGAAGGTCCGCCTGCACCGGCTTCACGAAGGCAAGCGCGAGCTGCGTGTGTACGACGACATAGACGACGATGTGACGATGCCGGCGTGCATGTTTGCCAAGCGCCTTCGCGGCTACCGCGCGATGGGAAATACAGTCCAGGCAAATGACGAACAATTACCTTTGCCGGCAGCCTCATTGAGTGTTGGGAGTCCTGCTGAGTAATCCCGCAACAAGCCATCGAGAGCGGCGATTCGTAGGAAAACCAGCGACGATTCCCATATTTCGGCCTCAAGTAGGGCAGTTCAAATGGGGTCGCTCGGCTATTAAGTCACGCCCCGCGCTCGGCATCCCCCAAAACCCGAGACCCGATCCGCAGTGCAACGCCCGGCGCTTATTACATGGGACGAGTACTTACAGCGTGATTTTATCCGCCTCGGGGGCGGACCGCCCACGAAAGGAGAATTTGTCCGCCTTTTAAGCGCCTCTGGCGCGATGGAGGATTCTGTCCTCACGCATCACGCGCCAACGCAACGACCACGTTTCGTGGCGTCGTGGTTGTCTAATCCGCAATCCGCAATCGGGTGACCGAGGAAATCAGTCCGGACGAAAACGCCTAACGGCGTCACTACGAACGAGGTTTTCGTCGAGGACTTGGTTGGTAGTGTGCCCGTAAGGGCATAGTTCCACGGACAGCCAGACTTGAAAACCTGCCCCATAAGCGGCAATCGCCCGATTTCTTGTGGGGCAGACTTTCCAGTCCGCCTACACGGTTTTCGACCCGCCGGCGCTGTCAAGCTTGTTTTTGACTTGTGCATTCATCCGTGATATCCGCGCTATCCGCGGTCAATTTCAATTCTCTGCGCTCTTTGCGTTCCTTGCGGTTGAATCAAAGTTAATCCACCAACTCTGCTGGTGAGAATTCATAAGGTTCTACCGTTCCGGCGTAAGACCGTTTGTGGAGGATGTAGCCCGAGGTCATGGTGTCCGCACAATTGGGGCTGAAGCCCAGGGGGAAAGCCACGCTGAAGCGTGCTTTGGCATGAGCGGGGTCAGGCCCACCCCGGCTGAAGCCGGGTGCAAAGAGGAGCCGGCTAAAGCCCGGCTGATCCGTCCGATAAGCGCTGACGCGGCAAGGAGGCAAGACGTGGGTCATAGGTCTGTTTCGCAGATGGGCCCCTTTACGGGGCCTTCCTCATACCACCCGTTCTATGGGTGGTTCTGATTCGCTCCGCTCGTGTCCGTCTTTTGAGCGCCTCGCGCGCTCTGGCGGACTTATGCGCGCTTTGGTGCACTCCGCTTTCTTGCTATCCTTGGTGTGCTCGCGATTTTTGTGGTCCTACCAGCCCGTGGGCCATTTTCCTATTTTTGGCCTTTCCAGCACCCGGAGTGCAACGCCGGAGGCTATACATAATGGGACGGTTCTTCAGTCGCGGCCCCAGCCGCACGGGGTTCCTCGATCGATCCGGCAACCGGGGACTCTTGGCCGCCGAAGTCAATGCAAAAGGAATCTGGAACTCTGGAAATGAAGAGATGGCGTCCCTCGAAGAAGACAGAAATTTGCCCGCCATGGGATAAGTTAGCTCCATATGGCGAGTAGTTACATCGTGGCGTTGTGTTGAGTCTGGAGAACCGGGTGATGGACTTGCCGCATTATGCTCTGGTGCTTTTGGCCGCGAGCTTGACACGGTCCCTTTTCCTTTGGATCGGCCTCAAGGTGATGGAAACGTACGGGAGCTATCCCAACTGCCTTGCTGTCGCGGTTCTTGCCGATTTGATTGGCTTGGTTCCTTACGTTGGGCTGCCGGCCAAGTATCTGGTTATGGTATTCCTGCTCTCGCGCTGGACCCGGGCTCACGTCTGGCCGCACGCGGTCGTCATCGTATTGATTTCCGAAGCCGGTATGTATCTGTTTCATTGGTTAGTGCGAGGGCCTTTCGGATCGTTTCCGTAGCGCGTCAGCCACACGGTCGCAACTGGCCCAAACGCTATGGCATTCGTAGACCGGAGGTGCGTGTTTTTAGAAACGAATTGCCGCATTCGGTCCTGAGGTTGACTCAGGGTTCGCGGGTTGTTATCATTTAGCGTGAATTTAGGAGCTTTCGCTTTCCGGTAGCGAGGTAGGTTCGCGTTTTCATCTTGTCGTCGCGTTCCGGCAATCATTAGTGAAATACACCGTGGGTCATGAACCTCGCAACAGGGAGCGTATGTGGTGGCTGTCTTTCAGTTCCGGGCTGTAAACCGGCAAAGGGAGGATCACGTGGAAACCGGTACCGTGGTCGCCCACAACGAAGAGGAAGCCAAGAAGAAGCTACGCCAAATGCATTTTGAAGAGATTCGCCTGAAAAAGCTCGGCGGTCTGTCGGGGCTGCTCAAATCATTTACGGCGGACATCAAGTAGCGCCGCTCGACCTGACTTCAGGAGTCGGCAGGCGCGAGTGAGTGTGTTGTGCGCCACCGAGACGGGGCGATTATGGGATCAGGGGGCGGCCGGATGAAGCACATCACTAAATCGCGGTACGGCCAACGCGGCGGCGAAGACGTCCACCGCCGCTACCTTTGCGTCACGCAATGCCCGCGCGCATTCCGACACGGTCCGGGCGGTCGTGATCACGTCGTCAATGAGCAAGACACACTTTCCCCGGAGATGGTTTCCATTCGCCACGGCGAAGGCGCCTCGAACATTGGCGCGGCGCGCAGCTTCCGTTTTCAGTCGGCTCTGTACACGGGTAGGCCGTATCCGCTGGAGGGAGTCGTCCAGTTGCGCCCGGGGGAAGATCGGCAACAATCCCCGCGCTAATAGTTCGGATTGATTGTACCCGCGGGCTCGCCGCCGCACGCGGTGCAAGGGCACGGGCGTGAGATAGTCGTACTCGTCACACTCGAGTTCGCGCGACGCAAACTCCGCCATGAGCCGGCCCAAGGGCCCGGCCAGCCGCGACTTGTCATTGAACTTGAAGAGCTTAATGGCTTCCGCCACGGCGTCTTCATAATAGGCTGCGCCGTAGATACGCCGGTAGGGCAGACGTTTCTCGGCGCGACAGTCCGCGCACGGGAAGTTCCGCTGCGTGGCAAAGCCCACAGCCCCCGGGTGGGGCTTGCCGCAGACGGTACAGAACGGCCGCTGGATGCGCGGGCTCAGTTCCCAGCACGTGGGACAGAAGAAGCCGTTCTCCTCGGTGAGCAAACGCAGCCCGCATTTCTTGCAGAAAATGGGCAACAACAGGTTTTTCAGGGTTAATACCCAGTCACCGAGAAACGATGCGTAGCTGGTTCCCATTTACGCGACCCTTCGGCCCTGATTCGAGTAAAGAGATTGCAAATGATTTTTCAGTTTGCGCCTGAGGTCCGTCCACGATCGAGTACTCGTGAAAGAATAAACGTTAGGTCGAGCTCTTTTTCCGGCTTCTCGAATGTTTTGCGGCTCGGCAGTAGATGTCGTTCACGGTCATGCCTTGAAAGAGACGTTCCTGAAGCACGAGATAATCTCCTTCTCCCGGAGCAAACTGACGGAGAAACCGGACGGTGCCGGAAAAACCCAGTTCTCGGGTAAGCGCTCTAAGTCCAGCTTGCCTTAATTCACGGTCGTCATAGGTCATTTTCGGCATTGGCAATTACCTTTTTCACAAAATCAATTGGGTTGATAGCTCGCACCTTTAGATCAAGCCCTTTCGTGATTCTCGGTGTCGCACGCACGATCTTATCGTCGCACGTGATGAAGAAGTCACATCCACTGACTTCGGCGCAAGCTACGTGTAGCGCATCTCTTGGCCATAGACGGAACTCGCGAGTAATTCGTTGTGCTAACCTTCTAATTATATTCGAGGCAGTAATGTTTGCGCGACAAATCCCGCGAAACAGTTTGATCCCCTCGCGGCGCTCTGCGTTCGGGTTTAGACGATTCTCGTAATCTAAGATGAACGACCAACAAAGCACGAATTCACCTGCTTCTGCGCGGTCAAAAATGGCTTCGACGGCAGCGGTTTCGAGATGTATCCGAATTTGTGATTGGTCATCGAAACACCGATTGAATATGTTCATGTCGCAGTAGACTTTCAAAATTGCACCTGCCTCGATTTTTCCCCATGAACAGACCTTCTATGGAATATAGCCGAACCGGCGAAACAACTTCCAGGGGCGTCTGGAAGGATGAGCTCCTGGAGTTTTGGTTTCGATTCGACGTGCTACTCGCTAGCCTCGCTACACGTTCTCCTGCTATATTGATTGTCCCACAGAGTTTTCCGGGCCGAGTTTTCAGTATCTGGAGTTGGATTCATGACGCAGCAGGACGGGGCGCTGGCGCATGTGCGGACGCACCGCGCCGAGCACCTGGAACAACTAAAGCAATTGGTCTCGATTCCGAGCATTTCGACCCTGCCCGAATACAAGGGCGAGGTCGGCCGCACGGCGGAATGGGTGGCGGCGGAGTTGCGGCGTATTGGCATGACCCGGGTTGATATCATTGCGACGCCGGGACACCCGATTGTGTACGCGGAATGGCGGGGCGCGCCGGGGCGGCCGACGGTGTTGGTGTACGGTCACTACGATGTGCAACCGGTGGACCCCGTCAGCGAGTGGGTCAGCGGACCGTTCGACGCAACCGTTCGCGGGGACAACTTGTATGGACGGGGCGCGTCCGATATGAAGGGGCAGATTCTGGCTAACCTTAAAGCCGTGGAGGCGCTCGCGCAACAGGGCCCGCTGCCGGTCAATATCAAATATGTAATTGAAGGCGAGGAGGAGATTGGATCCCTTCATCTTGGCGACTTCATTGATTCCCGTCGCGAGGCCTTGCGTTGCGACGTCGTGCTGAATTGTGACGCCGGCATCCACCGTCCGGACCAACCGGCCATCGTGTACGCGCTGCGCGGGCTGGCTTACTTCGAATTGGAGGTGCGCAGTCCTAAACAGGACCTGCATTCCGGTCTGTTCGGGGGCTCGATCCGCAACCCGGCCCAAGTGCTGTGCGAGCTAATTGCGGGGATGCACGACGCGGACGGGCGCGTCACTCTACCGGGCTTTTACGAGAAGGTGCAGCCACTCGATGATGAGGAACGACAGGTGTTGGCGCAAGTGCCGCATTCTGACGAGGAATGGCGAGAGATGACGGGTGTATCGGCGTTGTGGGGCGAGAAGGGTTATACCACGGTGGAGCGGGTGGGCGCGCGTCCGACACTCGAGATCAATGGGCTGATCAGCGGGTTCACGGGTGAGGGATCGAAGACGGTACTGCCCGCGAAAGCGCTGGCGAAGTTGTCTACTCGCCTCGTGCCGAATCAGGACCCCGGACAAGTTTGTGGGCAACTGAGCGAGTATTTGCGGCGGCACGCGCCGGAAGGGGTGACGTGGGAAGTGCGGGAACTGGTGCACGGCGCGCCGGCGGTCGTGAAACGCGATTCCCCGGCGATGCGGGCCGCCGCGTCCGCACTGAAAGAG
This sequence comes from Candidatus Hydrogenedentota bacterium, assembly GCA_016209895.1. Classification (GTDB taxonomy): domain Bacteria; phylum Hydrogenedentota; class Hydrogenedentia; order Hydrogenedentales; family SLHB01; genus JACQVH01. The sequence goes on from JACQVH010000067.1 coordinate 15,751, forward strand.
GTATTTGGCGTCGAGCCGATATTCAAGCGGGAGGGCGGGAGCGTGCCGGTCGTGGGCCTATTGCAGCAGAAACTGGGCGTAGACTCGATTATGCTCGGATTCGCGTTGCCCGACGACGGCATCCACGGCCCCAACGAGAAACAGCATCTACCAAGTTTCTATCGCGGCATCGAGACGTATATCCGATTCTTGACCGCGCTCTAACTCGAAACCGAAGGAATACCTGTGGAAAAGCAGCGATGGACGGATCTCTATAAGCTGGAGGATTGGTGGGCCGTCTGGATCGGATTTCTCCTATTGGCCACGGTTTTCTGTGGCGCTGTAACTGTGGTGCCGAAAGTTGCGAGTTGGCAATGGGGCGAAATTGACGCGGCGTTTCCGTCCGGTTTGGTTCCGAGAATGGTCGTACTCGTCGTCGGTCTGGGTACGCTGCTGGCGTCGGCGGCCGCGGCCATGAAAGGCCGAGCGGATTGGCGTACCCTGCCGGGACTCATCTTGATCTTCCTGGTCGCCGTGTTCGCATTCGTGGTGGCAGAGGAGAAGGGCGTCAAGTACTACGGCATTGAGTACGTGCTCTGGGCGCTACTCTTCGGGCTCTTGATCAGCAACACGGTGGGGACGCCCGCGTGGGCGCAGCCGGCGATGCAGACCGAATTCTACATCAAGGCGGGTCTGGTGCTGCTTGGCGCGGAGATTTTGTGGGACAAGATCGTGGCGTTCGGGCCTTACGGGATTGCGATTAGTTGGGGCGTAGTCCCATTCGTGATCCTGTTCATGTGGTTTTTCGGCGTGCACGTGTTGAAGATGGCCAATAAACCGTTGGTGATCGTGATTGCCACCGCGGCCTCCGTCTGCGGCATTTCGGCGGCAATTGCGGCGGCAGCGGCCAGCCGGGCCAAGAAGGAAGACCTCGCGCTCGCGGTGGGCATGTCGCTAATCTTCACGGTGCTGATGATGATCTTCATGCCGGTCGTCATCAAGATACTGGCAATGGATGAAGTCCTGGGCGGTGCCTGGATCGGAGGCACGGTGGATTCGACGGGCGCGGTGGTGGCGGCGGGCGCGGCGCTCGGGAAGCGGGCCGAGTCGGTGGCGGCCATGGTCAAAATGATCCAGAACGTGCTCATCGGTGTCGTCGCATTCTTCATCGCCGTGTACTGGGTTGCGGTCGTTGACCGCGAGAAGACCGCGCTACACACGCCGTTCCTGGAACTCTGGAATCGTTTCCCCAAATTCATCCTCGGCTTCGTTGCGGCTTCGTTGGTGGCATCATGGGTACTAGTCCCGCTGCACGGGGCCGACTACGTCGGCGCCTGCGTGAAACAGACGCAGGTGTTCCGCTCTTGGCTGTTCTGTCTGGCCTTCGTGTGTATCGGGCTCGAGTCCAACTTCAAATCGCTCCGCACACAAATGGGCGGCGGCAAACCGCTGGTATTGTATGTGGTAGGGCAAGGATTCAACGTGTTGCTGACGCTGCTGGTGGCGTGGCTGGTCTTGAGCGGAACGATTCTGCGCCCGCCGACGGGATTCTGAGGAAACGGCGAAATGGGTTCCAATACTGCAAAAGTCCAACGGCGGCAGCAGAGAGTATCGCGCTTGCGGGCCTATTGCGCACTCGTTGTAGCCATCTTATTGATCGGGGTACTGATTTCGATCGTGCTGCCGTGGGCCGGAACGAATGGGTATGCGGGCGAGGTGATTCAACAGAATTTCCGCAATGACCGCGACGCGACCGCGCTCTTTTATACCGAGTCCGAACGAATCTGGGAACTGCAGAAATCAATCGCCAACGCGCGGCATTCTGAGTGATAGAGCGCGCCTTTCGCTGTCAACCCCATTGGGGACAAGAGTTCAAACACTTCGAACATGCGAATCAACCACGGATTAGGCGGACCGGCATGGACTTACATGGACTCGTCGCAATCGCAACATCGTCGTGACATTGTCATCAGCATGGCGCTACTGGCGGCCACGGCAGCGGGATTCTGGCCGGCGGTGCGTTGTGACTTCGTGAATATTGATGATGGCGCGTACGTCACGGAGAACGTTTATGTGCGCGCGGGTCTGACACTGGAAAGCTTGCGGTGGGTCCTGACCCACTTTCATTTCGGTATGTGGATACCGCTCACGACGCTGTCCCACATGGCGGATTGTCAGGTGTATGGCCTGCACGCGTGGGGACACCATCTCACAAGTCTGCTCCTGCATTTGGCGAACACGGTGTTGGTATACCTCGTGTTTCAGCGAATGACCGGCGCGGTCGGGCGTAGTGCGGTCGTGGCCCTACTATTCGGGTTGCATCCGCTGCACGTCGAGCCGGTGGCCTGGATAGCCAGCCGGAAAGACGTGTTGAGCACGCTGTTTTGCCTGGTGACGATACGGGCATATGCGTGGCACGCACAACAACCTTCCGTTGGGAGGTTTTTCGGGGTGACAGCGGTTTATGCGCTGGCGCTGTTGGCCAAACCCAGCGTAATGACGTTGCCGTTGGTGCTGTTACTGCTGGATTTTTGGCCGTTAGGGCGATTCAAATCCGGCGTGGCGCGACTCGTCCTCGAGAAGGTTCCGCTCTTGGTGTTGGCATTGGGGAGCGCCGCGGTCACTATGATCGCGGAGCGAAGCCTTGGGTCGGTGACATCGCTCGAGATTGTCCCGCTCTCCGCACGGGTTTCGAACGCGCTGGTCGCGTACTTTAGCTATATCCTCAAGACGGTGTGGCCGGCGCGGCTCGCGGTGTTCTATCCGCATCCTGGAAGTGACGTGCCGCTCCTGTTGCCGCTGCTGGCTGCTGTCGGGCTCATCGCAACAACGATTGCCGCGCTCGGGCAGAGGGCGACACGACCGTACTTGGTGGTCGGCTGGCTGTGGTATCTGATTACCCTGCTGCCGGTGATCGGATTGGTGCAGCTTGGACAATACGCCATGGCGGACCGTTACAGTTACGTGCCGTTGATTGGGTTATTTGTGGTGTTGGCCTGGGGCGCGCCCGATCTGTTTGAGAAGATGCGGCATGGAAAGGCGGCGCTGAGCGTCGGGACGGCGGCGGCGTTGGCCGGCCTTGGCGCCCTGTCCTGGTTTCAAATTGGGCATTGGCGGAATAGTGAGACCCTGTTCCGGCACGCCTTGCGCGTAACGACTAACAACGCCGTTGCCCACTTGAATCTTGGCGGGGCGCTGGTGAGCCAAGGACGCGCCGGAGAAGCCGCCGACCACTTCGCGGAAGCGGTCCGGCTCGCGCCGAACGACAGTCTGGCGCAGAATAGCCTCGGTGTGGCACTCGCCATGCAAGGGGCGTATGAGACGGCACTGCCGTATTTCGAGCAGGCGGTACGGTTGCGTCCCGGGTATGGCAACGCGCACGCCAATCTGGGGAATGTCTTGATTCAACTGGGTCGCGAGTCGGAAGGGGTGCGGGAATTCCGGCGCGCGCTCGAACTGTTGCCGGGTGAGGACCCCACCCGGTCCGCGCTCGAGCGGGCACTGGCCGACCTCGGAGAGAGTCTGATACCCTAATGGCGGAGGAGGAAAATTGAGGACACTACGAGATCGCCGCGCCGGGATGACGCTGGTGGAGTTGTTGGTCGTAATCGCCATTATCGGGATTCTGGCGGCGTTGCTGTTGCCGGCACTATCGCGGGCGCGGGAAAGCGCAGAACGCGCGTCTTGCACCAACAACTTGCGACAGATTGGGATGGCCTTTGAGATGTACTTGCTGGAACACAAAGACACCTATCCGGCGGCGCAGGACCCGGTAAGTATGTCGCCGTTTTATTGGTTGTGGATGGGGCGCGGTTGGCGATTGCTGCTTACGCCGTACATACCGGGAGATAAGAACAATCCGGGAGTGTTCTTCTGCCCGTCCGACCCGCGCAGTGTGCAGTTATATGAAAGCACTTCGTACGGGTATTCGATGGCGTTCTACCATTCGTCGGAACAGATTGATACCACGACTTCTTACACGGCGACGTTTCAGAGTCCGATGCCGACGATTCCACAACGCGCCACCAACGTGAGGAATCCCAGCAAGAAAATCCTGGTCGGGGAATGGTTTGCCAATCATGCGGCGTATTCGAACGATCGTGGCTGGTTCGGTCAGGGCGGCAAACGGCTTTTCTTGTTCGCGGACGGTCATGTCGAGTATCTGAATTCGAACCAAATAGTGCCGGCCAACGACGGCCTGCCGGACCCCAATCTTACGGTCCACGGAGTAGCGGGCCAGGACGTGGGGTGAAGGACGAAGGACAAAGAATAAACGACAAAGGACAAATGATCCTTGTCTCAAAGAAGGTGGGGAGGAATCGGAACCCGCACTCCTTTAGCGGAAATTTGTGCTAGACTGCCCGTATGTCCGACCGGTCTGACAAGTCAGACGCGTCTGACGCGTCGCGCAAGATGAAGAGACGACGGCTTGTCGTCGTTATCGGGGTGACGGTTGTCGTCCTGTGTGCGTGGAAAGCGATCGAGTACTGGGTCATCAGCGTGGACCGATACCGACCGCTCATTGCCGAGAAATTACGGGAAGCGACGGGGCTGCCGGTCGAACTTGGCCCCCTTGACCTTGCGCTGATTCCAGTTCCGAACGTGCATGCCGAAAACGTGGTCGTAGGGGAGGGTCAATTTCAGGCGGTGGCCCGGCGGATTACGGTGCGGGCGCGGCTGCGGAGCCTCCTGCGCGGGACCGTGGATCTCACGGAGGTGCTCGTTTCCGGACTGCAGGTGACGGTACCCGACGAGGCGGCGGTTTTGTCGGCCAAACTGGACGCGATCAGGAAGGTCAAGTCTTCTCCGAGGTCCACCACATCGCGAGTGACCGTAGGGCAGGTTCGAATTGATCGCGCGCATCTTTTCATTGGCGACGCTTCCGAGCCGGAAGCGATCTGGAGCCTGAAGATTCAAGACGTGCTGTCGCCGGCCATCGCGATCGAGGGTTCGGCAAAGTTTCCCCGATTCGGGGAAGCGGCTTCGGCGCAAGTCGTCGGTACCATCCGGCGGCCATCGGACGGGACCAGCCCGGCGACCGTCGAAGGCACTATCCAACTGAGTGAGTTTCAGCCGGCCGGGCTGGTGCCGTGGAAAGCTTGTCCGGTACTTCAGGGTGGATTCAAGGTGACGGTTTCCGGAGCGGTCCCGTCGGACCTCGCTTTCGCGGTCGCCGGCCAGTTCGAGACGACCGACGGAAGTCGCGCCACCGATCGAGCATTTGCGGGGCCGATTACCGCGTCGGCGTGGTGGCGGAACGGTACGCTGATCGTAAACGACCTGAATTGGACGGCGCCGGGCGCGCAACTTCGTGCTGATCTCAACTATTCGGCGGATTCGGGCTTTGCCGCGAACATTGTGGAAGCGAGAATAATGGCAAATGGACTCGACGGATTTTCTGAAGCACAAGAGAAGGGCCGTTGGCGCGTGGGGTCCCGAGGTGATGCTTGGTTCGAGGCGCGCGACGTGTTACTGGGGAAAGCGCCGGGGGCGGAATGGCGTCTGGTAAGTGGGACCATCGAGACCCAAGGGTTGGAACTTCTGTCCCCCGGTGGAGACAAGGTGCTGACCGACGTCCGTGGTCGGGGCGATATCGAGGAGAATCGAATTCGACTGTCGGAATTCGTGGGTGAAGGAATCTCGGTCGAGGGCGTCTTAGAACCGCACTTCGACGACGGCGGGATGGGCGTGGCGCTGACCGGAACTGCGCGACTGAGCCGGGCGTTGGTTGCGCCTTTCATCGCCTCGCCGGCAATAAAAGAGGTCTCCGGGGTGGTCACAGTCTCCCGAATCGCGGGGACCTTCGGTAAGGGACGCGAGCTTCCGCCGGATTTTGTCGTCGAGGGTCGTCTCGAGCAGGGCCGCGCCGTGGTCGAGTTCCCCAGATTCACGGACACAATCACACCGGTATCCGGGGAGTTCAGGACCGCCGCGGGGAAAGTGGCGATGGCGATTTTGGCGACTTCGGCCCGATTGGGCGAACTCCGAGGTGAAGGAAGCTTGGCCGTCACGGAACGCGAGTTGAGCGGCACGGTGGCGTTAGACGTGCCGCGGGCCGTGTTGCCGATGATTGCCGCGGAAAACTCACGGCGCGCCTTGGAGCCGGCGTTGCGCGCCTATGGCGCTTCGACGTTCGCAGTGAACGTGCGATTGCCCAGTGCCAAGGACGCGAAGGTGTTGATTACCGCCAAGCGTCAAGGAACGCCGGAATGCAGCGGTCGCTTCGCTCTGCTCCGCGATGCTGAGGGCTGGAGTCTCGGACCTGCGGACGCTTCGACCACATTGTCAGCGTCAGACCTGCTTCAGGCTGCACCGGTCCCCCTAGCGGCAGAGGGTCCCGCACACGTCACGTTCCTGCACACGCCGGAAGAACGGCGTTATACCGTGTCCGCCGAACTGACCGAAGCGGCGGTCGCGATGGGCGATTACCTGCGCAAAACGGCAGGCGAGAGACTTTCCTTGCGACTGGTTGGCGACTCCTCTCCCGGAAACTGGGCGCCGCGCTCGTTGGTCGTCGTGTGCCTTTCTGAATCCGTCGAAGGCGAGTTTCAGAAAGGGCGGTTGGCCTTCAATGATCTTCAATTGGGCGTGCAAGGACTTTCCAAGCTGTTTGTGCAGCCCGCCGCCGCACACGGGACAGTTCGAGGCACCGCGATGACCGCGCCGCTCGACATGAATCTCTCCTTGCAGAATATCGGTTTCGCGCTGTCCCCGGAATTGTCGGTGGACGCCATCAATGGCGACGTAAAGTATGACCAGGGACGGTTCAGTTGCAACGAATTGGTCCTAAAGGGTGCTAATTCCCAGTGTGCGGTGTCATTGCAACCTCAAGGGCCGAATTGGCAGGGGCGACTATCGGGGAAACAGGTTGATCTGAACGCGCTCCTGGCCATGCAGAACGCATTTAGAAAACAGCGGGACCAAGAGGTCTCTGAAGCGTCGGCGGAAACTCACCCGTTCAGCGGCACCTTCAGCGCCGAGCTCGATAGGCTGCTATACCGTCGCGCTACGTTCACCAACGTGCGCGCGGAGATCGAGGCGAACCCGGCGGCCATCGTCGTGAAAAGTTTTACGGCGAGACCGTATTCGGGCGTGGCCAGCGGCACGGCTACCTTGGCGCGTGCCGCCGGTGGTTCGAATTCGATCCAAGGCACGTTGGAGTTTGACAGTATTGACGCGCGGATCATTGATGAGTTGTTTTTTGCTCAACCGCGCGATCTGAAAGGTACGCTGAGCGGACGCACCTCGTGGCGCGCGACGCCGACGACGGGTCAACCGGTCGTGAACGGCCTCGACTGCGAGGCCGTATTCGCGGGGGAGGATGGTTCCCTTGGGAAGCTGGGCATCGCGACCAAGATTCTCGCGGTACTGCGCACCACTGAAATTGTGCGCCTGCGCATGCCTTCGCTCAGGGACGAGGGATTGACCTATGATCGGTGTTCCGGTAAGCTGTCCATGAAACAAGGCGTGTTAAACCTGCACGAATTTGGCCTCGAGAGCACGACGATGAACCTGGCCGCGGCGGGCACGATTGATTTTCCTCATGCGGCGACCGACCTTCGCGTTTTGATTCATCCATTCGAGGCCGTTTCGGGCTTAGTCGAGCGGGTGCCGGTGCTGGGCGAGGCTGTCGGCGAAATCCGGAAACGCGGCGGGTTGTTACTTTCAGTGCGGGGTTCCCCGTACGACCCGCACGTCCGGGTGGAAGCCAGCCACCTATTGGCCGATACGGCCCAAGAAGTGAAGGAAACAACGAAGTCCACTAAGGAAACTGTCGTGGATTCCGTAAAAGGGGCCGCGATCGAGGCGATTGGGAACATCTTTAAGTAATGAGCAACGAGCAATGAGCAATGAGCAATGAGCAACGAGCAATGAGTAATGAGCAACGAGTGACGGGCACACTTGCGGGACCGCCGCGGGTGCAAATCCAGACCATGTCCGGGTGCAACGGACGTTGCGTGTTTTGTCCCAATGAGGAACTGCTCAAAACGGACGCCGAGCACGGCCGGATGTCGCTCGACCTGTTCCGAAAGATCATTGACGAATTGGCGGAAACGCATCCGCGCCGTATCCTGCTGTACTTGATGAATGAGCCGCTCGCCGACAAGCGGATGCCGGAATTGGTGCAGTACACCGCCGAGCGCGTGCCCGAAACCACGACGCTCATTACCACCAACGGGACTTACCTGAACGCGTCGCTTAGCGAGTCGCTGATTGACGCCGGACTCAAGCGGTTGAAGGTCAGCTTGCAGTCGTTGGACCCCGAAATCAATCGCGAGATCATGGGCTACAGCAGCGAGAAGGTGATCGAGAACGTAATCACGGCGCAGCGGATCATCAAGAAGAAACGCGCGAAACAATTCGATCTGCGCGTGTCCATGGTGGTAACCAGCCTTAACCTGCCGGAGATAGAACAGACCCGAAGCTTCTGGCGCAAACATGGCGTGCGCCTCGTCACGTCTGCGCTCGAAAACCGTGGCGGGAACATCGCCGCCGCCGAAAACCTCAACCCGGATGGTCTCGGCATGCGCTCCATGGGCGATTGCATCCGCCCCTCGCGGGACATGTGCGTCCTTTTCAATGGCGATGTAGCGCTGTGTTGCGTGGACTGGTTTCGGACGACCGTCGTGGGAAACGTGGCGCAGCAGTCACTGCGCGAGGTTTGGAACGGCCCGGAACTTCAACGTATCCGCGAGGGCCTGCACGAAGGCAACGCGGCCAAACTCCCGCCCATCTGCGTCAACTGCACCGAGAGCGCCTGTCCCAACCACCATCGCCGCGGATTGAAGGGTTGGTTCAACCGATTGGCCGCAGCGTTTTAGCGCCCCTCGACGAGTATCGGGGTCAACCCCTTAGGCTGAAAGCGCACGAGAGCCGGAATGGCCGAGCGGGCCATTTCAAAATAGCGAAGGTCTTTTTCCACACCCACACTCTCGTACCCGACCGCCTCCGCTGCCGACAGAGTTGATCCGGAACCAGCAAACGGGTCCAGAACCACTCCTTCGCCTAGTGGAAGCACTGCGCGGACCAGGCTTCGCAGGAACGCTTGGGGTTTCAGACTCGGATGTGGCGCGATTTTCCGTTCATTCTTATGCGTGGGCGCGGAGTAAACTATGTCACCGAACGGTCTATCCGGTGACGGGCGGCGAAAGCCTCCGGTCTTCCATTTGCGCAAATTATCCTGGACGCGACCTTCGATTGGCTTCCGGTAGACCAGCCACGGCTCCCACATCGAGCGCGGCAGTACGCACACTCCGTTGAATTCCTGATGAGCCGCCTTGGGTCGGTCACCACCACGCATGGTCATTACCAGACGTATGATTTCTCCTCGGCGTTCGAGCCCGGCATCCGCCAACGCACCGGATACAATGTACGAGAGGAGAGGATTGGAGGCCACGATTACATTCGCGCCAGGAACCAGCTTGGGAATCAGAATCCGCGCCCACTCGAAGAAGAAAGACCGGAGTTCGTCGAGCTGAGGCTCCTTGAGCACCGTGAATCTTGGCAGCGGTGAACGACGATGCCCATCGAACGACGGCGGGATGCGCCAAACTCCGCCTCGACCCTCGCGCAGCTTGGTCTGTTGCTCCGGCGAATACTCATGTAGACCGTACGGCGGGTCCGTGACGACGGCGTGGATGCTGCAGTTTTCTTGTTGCGCCAACCAACGAAAACAGTCTCCGTGAAAAAGCTTTGCCTTTCCCAGCACAATCGGCTCCGAAAAGGTGTCTTCGAGCGGTAAGGGTATTTGCGGGTTCGGATAAGAATCACGCCTTACGTAATAGAGACCACGGGCCTCGCGGGCGAACAGCGTGGGCGTATTCAACCGAAGATAGGAACGCACTGATGACGCTGGCGTGGGGCCAAGGTCTCTGCTCACCTGTTCTTCAATTTCCCGGAGCGTCAATGCCTTGGCGCTATTTGAAAGCGCCTGCATGATAGCATCACGAACCGTTCCCGGTGGGTTCTTCGAACGCCTTCTCTTCATACGTGTGGGACGATAGACGTCTGGACGTCAAATGTCAAGGGCTTTCTTGAAGCGTGTTCCAGAAGTCCGTTCGAGCCGTTTAGAGTGGCGGAGCCATGGATTCTTTACCACGCGTCTGGCTTCGCTCATTCGCCACCGGCAGGACTGTTTAGATTAGGTTGCGCTCAGGAATCCAAAGCGGCGACATACGAAACACGCTCTCAAAGCGTCAGAGCTAGGTTTTCAGCGAGCTGACGAGACGGGTAATCTGATTCGTCGCTGTTGGTTTTGGGCGAAGGCCGCGCGAGCAGAGAGAATGTATGGCTGTACGCCAGTCGGCGAGCAATATTCTGTGGGGATAGTTCATATGCAGCCAGAAGCAGTGCATACACGGAGACAAGCCTGTCTCCTTGCACTGTTGTTTCCACTCGGAGACCTTCATAACCATATTCATCAATGATGGTTTTCACGTCCTTCAATTGAAAACCGATGGGCCGATTGTCCGATATGGAACGGTAAATCGTTAACACATCGTCAATACGGTCGCCAACATACGCTTCGTCTACCGTTTGGAAGACAAGGCAGTCCCCTGCCCGGTTGTACCAGGGTTTCCCGAGCCCTCCTTCGGGCACATTGCTGGAATCTTCCCGCATCTCCTTGACAAGACTATCTAAGAAGTGCTCTTCCATACCAAACCTCCGTATCGTCCCCGCCAGTCCATTGGTGACAACGGAACTGCAGGGTCCGAATATTCCGCACGGAATTCGTACAACACCATTTGCGAATTCAAGTATACCGCAAAAAACCATGTTTTGAGGGAAAGGTGCAATCACTCTTTCCCTTACGCACCATTCGAGGGGGCGTCCAACAAAACACCATCCCCCTTTCGTATGAGCACGTACCTTTGTGAAGATTCTTTCTGGATGGTCTAGAACCCATTTTGCCGCTCTGAGGTTCTCGTATTGTACTGGTTGAAATTTTCAAAAGCGGAGAATGAGATCCCCCGGTATGATAACTTCGATCTTTCCGCCGCCTGGATGGTATGGATCAATCGTATAATAGACGAAGTCTCGGCTCACGTGTCCTCACGCCGAAGAAATGGTAATTCTCATGGAGCCTCACAACCACACAGGCCTCTTTCCCAACCACGCGGAGAGTTTGCCATAAGGCGAAGTATTCTCTCAACTGTGCGAAAAATCGTTGGCGGTTGCGTGCTGACGACAACCGCGGCGATCGATATATGTCTCAGCAAATCAATGTCAGGCTACCGCTTGGTCAGCAGGAAGCCGTCAAGGCCGAAGAAGTAGCCTTGGGATTGCTGGTTCTTGCCCTGATTTCGGATCGTGAGCGTATGGGGACCGGCGGCCAGGGTTTGCGTCCCAAACAGGTGTTCACGGACTTCGACTGAGGGATGGTAGAAGTCGAGCGGCTTCTCCAGGGGCTTGCCGTCGAGTTCGAACTGATAGGTGCCGTAGTCCCAGGAGTAGGTGAGGAACATGAGAATTTCGTAGTCGCCGGACGCTTTGACCTCGAACGGCAGGGTGAGGGTCTGGTCCGGGGCTGTAGGTCGCCACCAGAGATGCGCACCGCCGCTGGCGCCGCCGATCTCCTGCTTTTCGAGGGTGCCTTCGGTCGCTTTAGCTTGCGGTATCAAGGATTCCCCTTCGACAACATTCGTGAGATCGTAGTAGAGCCGCGCCGCGCCGGCCGGCATTGCCGGATACGGCTGGTGCGGTTCGGTCTGGTACCAGAAGGCCACGGAGGAAAAATCGTCGGGTCGTTCCTCGAATCCGGACTGCACGGAACCGTCCGGTTTGAACGTGACGCCTTTGTGTTCGATTTCGAGGCGCAACGATTTGCGAAAGTGAACGGGATCGGCGATATGCCACCGGTAGACGGTGGAGCGGGAGCCGGGTGAGTAGCCTTCGACGAGCGGAGCTCCGTAGTAGATACCGGCCTGTTTTCGGAATCCCCAGCCGTCGCAGAAGTAATCTTCCGTGCCGGTGCCGCGCAGGCGGGGTTCGGTTTCGCCGTCAATGAAGAAGAAGTCGTCGCCCTCGCCCCACCAACTCGCGGTCAGTTGCCGGCAACTCAGCACGGTGCCGACGTAATGACCGCGGCCTGCGATATCCGCGATGAGGTAGTTCTTGCCCATGACGGCGGGAAACTCCTGGCGGTACATCGCGTGAAAATAGGCAATTTCCGGATCGAGCTTCGGCAGTTTCTCCCAGTCCACATAAAAGTAAAAGGCGTCCGTCCGCTGCCGGCCTTCATTGGTTACGGTAATGCGGGCCGACTTGGCGAAAGGCATCGGCCAGTAGCAGTTGCGGCCACGTCCATCGGAACTCACGCGGACCGGCAGCGAATCGAAGGGCTCGTCGAGCCCGTGGCCGATGCCGAAGAAATCTCCGATGGGCGCTTCCACGGACGGATGCTCCTCGCCGTCCCAATACATGCGCAGGAGGAGCAGACGCGAATAGTATTTCTCCTTGGACGCGATCGTGTTCCAGATATGCGTGATGACGCCGGGACCTTCCAGTTCCGCGACGACCAACGTCTCGCCGGGCGGGATGGGCCGTGCGTCGGCATTCCCATTTTGCCAGTTCGCATCGCTCGACGAAGCGCGCATGGTCTGCGCGTCCTGTAGCTTCGGTAAGTCGCCCAAGTAGGCCGAGGGCGATGTCTGGGCGACAGCCGTGGCGAGTAACGGGAGACAGAAGGCAATCAATACGAACGAGATCCAGGTTTTCATGACTTTGTCCCCTTGTTCTGCCGAGATTGAAAAGCATCCTTCCGACACATGGCGGGTACGATGACGTTTGCGCGTATGCTGTGTCAAATACCGTCGCACTAGAAACCGGGCACGGTCTTTTGTCATTCTCACAGGGCTTCGCGTTCCGGTTGCAACGGGCGATTACGAGCGGCGATTACGACGAACGATTACGAGATATAAGGATCGGGGCGCTGATTGAACAGTGGGAGTGCGTAGATGAAGGCAATTATTATGGCGGCGGGGCAGTCCACGCGGACGTACCCGCTGACGTTGGCGCGGCCGAAGCCGTTGCTGAAGGTCATGAATACGCCGATCCTGGCGCATCAGTTGGAGGCGCTGCGGGGTCTGGTGGACGCGGCGATCGTGGTGGTGGGCTACAAGAAGGAAATGATCCGAGAGGCGTTTGGCACGGCGTATCAAGGCATTGCCTTGGAGTACGTCGAGCAGAACGAGCAACTGGGCACGGGCCACGCCATCTTCCTATGTGCTCCGCACGTGAACGGGCCGTTCCTGGCAATGAACGGCGACGACCTCTACGATCCGGAGGACTTGCGGGCCTTGGCCAAGGTTGATCAGGGTGCTCTGGCCCAGGAAGTGCCGGACCCGCGACTGTACGGCATATATGAAGTGACGGCGGAAAACCATGTCGTGCGCCTCGTCGAGAAGCCGCAGGAGGTGTTTTCGAATCTGGCTAACGTCGGCGCCTACAAGTTTACGCCGGAGGTATTTGACGCGATTCCCAAGATCGCGCGGTCGGAGCGCGGTGAGATCGAGATTACGTCCGCGATCCAAACGCTGGCGGAGCAGGGACCTTTTCGTGTGGTGCGGGCCGCGGGCTATTGGTTGCCGATGGGCTATCCGTGGCATCTGCTGGATGCCAACGAGTTTTTCTTGAACACGCGCCTCGAGGGCGAGATACAAGGCGAGGTGAGTGCCGCCGCGCACCTGAATGGCGTGGTGGCGACCGGCGAGGGCACGGTGGTGCGACCGGGCGTGGTTATTGATGGACCGGTCTGTATCGGAAGGAATTGCTCGATTGGCCCGAATTGCTGGATTCGGCCCGGTACGGCGGTGGGCGACGGCTGCCGTGTAGGCCACGGTGTGGAGATCAAGAACTCGATACTCTTTGACGGGGCGCACGTGCCGCATCTGAGCTACGTCGGCGACAGCATCATCGGAGAGCACTCGAACCTCGGATGTGGGACCATCACGGCCAACGTCCGGCACGACGGCGGACACGTGCGCTCGATGGTCAAGGGTATCGCGATTGACACTGGTCGCAAGAAGTTGGGGGCGATCATTGGCGACCACGTCCACACCGGAATCAACACTTCGATCTATCCGGGTAGAAAGCTCTGGCCGCACACTTCCACGCTACCCGGCGAGGTGGTGAAGAAAGACATCGAGAAATAGAAGCTGGCTTGAATCAGAAATCGTCGTCGCGCGGGGATTGAATTTCCTGGGCGGCCCATTCCGCCCAGACGGCGAGTATCTTGGGGTCCTGAGTTCTTGCCCGCAACCGTTGTGCCACGGGGCCTCCTGGGCGTTTCAGTTTTGGGAAAGCGAGTAGTAACACGGCCAAGTCCCGCCAGTCGGTACCCGACTTGGGCTGACCGCGCCGCCGGTGATAGGAGATTACTTTGGTAGCTATCAGTTCTTCGGGCGTGAGTACCGGGACGTTGGCAACGCGCCTCGACTCCGGTAACGTTTCCACGTGCCGTACGTCGGCGAGATGCCGGTTGCCGCCTTTTCGAATCTGATAAACTCGATGTCCCCCACTTCCGCCCGCTTTTCGCACACGTACCGCGATGTGGAACCGGTCGCTCAGATAATTACGCAACTCCTGCGCCAACTCTGCTGGGTGAGTCGAGACCAGGTCTATATCCTGGGACATGCGTGGCTCTTTGACGTAAGCGTTCACGGCCTGGGCGTCGGTTACCACCGCGTCTTCGCGTTCTTGCAGAAACTCCAACACCGCGTCTTGGATTGTAGCCAAGGGCAGCGGCTCCCGCATCGCGAACTCCTGAAGTGTCAGTACACCCGCGCCAATCATCCTTGTTCTCCCGGACGTTGCGACTATTAACCATCGGACGGCACTTATTCTTGGTATGAGTGTTAATCACCACTCACAACTGGCGAAGCCATCCCAGGATTTGGTCCGCACGCCGTATCGAGACCGTGCATTCGTGCTCAACGCCCGGAAACTGGTCATCATAGTCGGCTTTTCGTCGTGAGATTCTTAGCCGTCGCAAGACGTTTCCAATTCTCCGGCGGTTCTCAGCGTCGTCTTGTTCGAATGCGTTCTGGACGTAGATATGTGCTTCACCCGAGTCTGGAACATCCGGGTCCCGGTCTCGCAGATAATTCCGCGCAGAGCAGAATGCCGCATAGTAGGCGCGGCTTACGGCGGCCCGAAACTGCGCTTCACGTTCCGCCGGCTTGGACTCTTGGCCTACCAGCGCACGTGCGAGTACAAGATAATTGGACCAATCAAACTTCATTGGAATTCGAGCGTGATACAGAGTTTTCCCTTGGCTCGGCTAACCGCCGCAAGCCACCACCTTGCGTCGAACTCTTGAATTCGGCTTTCGGCGTCATCGGGACTCAATTCGGTGGAGATGAACACTACCAATTCCTCGCCAGCGGCCGCCTCAGGATCATGCATGACTTCGAGGAAAAGCGGCTGATCCGGAAAGTAGTGCTCGATGTAATCGCGTGCTTCGGTCAAGAGGGCCGGAAGAAAAGGATTCTTCTTAAGGAACGCCTTAACATCGTCGGCGCCACGCAATGAGTATATTTCTTCGACGGTGTGGAGATCTCGCTTTAAGACTTCTGGTCGTGACATCGTACTATCTCACAGATTCATATTCTGCCTTCCAGCACGATTGTAGCCTAGTGGAACAAAAAATGACGAATTTATCCTTTGACAACGCCGATGGGGCGGATGCGGGCGACGCGGCGGCCGATGCCGGCGCGGTCGAGGACTTCGGCAACGATGTCAATGTCTTTATAGGCGTCGGGACATTCTTCACTGACGGTGTGCTTGTCGCGGGCCATGACGATGACGTCGTGCTCGGCAAGCTCTTTGAGGAGCGACCCGGCGTCGTGGGATTTGCGGGCGGCGGTGCGGCTCATGACTCGGCCGGCGCCGTGGCACGAACTGCCGAACGTATCGGAAAGCGCGCCTTCGGTGCCGGCGCATACGAACGAGCCGGTGCCCATGTCGCCGGGGACAAGGACGGGCTGGCCGACTTCGCGGTAGACGGGCGGCACCTCGCTACGGCTGCCGGGAAAGGCGCGGGTGGCGCCTTTGCGATGCACGCATAGGCGGCGGCGCACCCCGTTGACCTCGTGCACTTCGAATTTCGCGATGTTATGGCACACGTCGTAGACCAGCCGCGCGCCCAGTTCCCGATCGGAGATGCCGAGCTTGTGTTCGAGCGATTTGCGGGCCAAGTGCATCATGATGTGGCGGTTGGCCCAGGCGTAATTGGCGGCGGCGGCCATGGCGGCGAGATATTCGCGGCCTTCGGGCGAATGGACCGGGGCGCAGCAGAGTTGGCGGTCCGGCAGTTCGATTCCGTACTTGGCGGACGCGCGTATCATGACGTGGAGGAAGTCGTCGCAGACCTGGTAACCGAGGCCGCGGCTGCCGCTGTGAATCATCAGCGTGACGCGACCTTCCGCCAGTCCGTACACGTCGGCGACGTGGGCATCGAACACCTTTTCGACGACGCCGAGTTCGGCGAAGTGGTTGCCGGAGCCGAGGGTGCCGAGTTGGCCCTCGCCGCGGCTGACGGCGCGGGCCGAGACGACGTTGGCGTCGGCGCCGGCCAGGCAACCATTCTCTTCGGTCGTCTCCAAATCGGCGGACGTCCCATAGCCGTGTTCGACGGCCCAGCGCGCGCCCTTCTCGAGCACCTGTTTCAGTTCTTTTTCGTTGAGTTTCGGGATCGCTCCGTGGGACCCGACACCGCACGGGATATCGCGGTACAAGCCGTTGACGAGTTCGCGCAGCTTGGGCTTGACCGCGTGGTATTCGAGTTGCGTGGCGAGGAGTCGGCAGCCGCAGTTGATGTCGTAGCCGACGCCGCCGGGAGAGATCACGCCGCCCTCGTCGGGGTCGGTGGCGGCCACTCCGCCGATGGGGAAGCCGTAGCCCCAGTGGGCGTCGGGCATGGCCAGGGCGTAGCCGACGATGCCGGGCAGGCAAGCGACATTGGCGACCTGTTCGGCGGCCTTGTCGGAGCAGATGCTTTTGATCAAGCGCTCGTCGGCAATGATTCGGCCCGGGACGCGCATCGCGCCGGTCTTGGGGATTTCCCAGGTCGTATCGTTTATCTTCACCATCTGATATTCGGTCATGACTTTCTTCCCTCATAAGGGACACACATGTAGCGGGGAGAATATGCCCCCCGAGCAACGCGAATTTCCACTTGATTGAGAGGAATCAAGTTTGTAGGAAATGATGTATTATGGACCCTCCTTCGCCAAGGCTTCGGAGGGCAAGCTGCGGAATTGAGCTGAGGCGAGGGGGCGCGGCGTGTAAGTGGTTGGGGCACAATGGTCTGATGCGGCGCGAGGGGGCGAATCCGTGCGAAAAAGTGTGTATAAAACGTGTATAAAGCGTACATTTTTTCGTAAATTTTGTGCATTCTTGTGTACAAAGTGTGTATAAAGTGTGCATAAAACGTGCACTTTTTCGAGAGGGTCGGTTGGTTCACACTACGCATAATGCGAATCCTCCACAAGTCGCGGGTTGTCGTCCAGTCGGTTTCTTCGCATATTCGTGTTCGGGCCGGTCCACCCTATTCGCAGGTCTCGGTTCATGGCTTGTTGTCCACCTTAAACCGTTACGTTTAGAGGTTTTAGCCTTTCCAGTCTTCCATTCGGCATTGGTCATTTCGCCAGTGGCGGATAAATCCGAATTCAGCATTGCAAATGTCCTTCCATATATCCAGCCCCCGGTGTTATCCCGCCTCGGGCGGGATTCTGGTGTCTCGCGCATGGGGGCGATTCATGCGCAGGGGCCGGGGAGCAAGCTCCCCTCAGAAAAGCGGTAGCAAGCTCCCGCAGTCCAAAGAACCCACTATATATATAGCCGCGGGCGTTGCACTCGACCGATGTAAAAAGTGA
>JACQVH010000061.1 GCA_016209895.1 Candidatus Hydrogenedentota bacterium
GGCCACGGCCGTGACGTTCTTCTTCAAGAGCGCCTGGGTCAGCGGCTGATTCGAGGCCAGATGAAAGTAGGTGTAGACGACTTGGTCCGGACGCACCCAATGCAGTTCATTGCCCATCGGTTCCTTCACCTTGATGATCAGTTCCGCTCGCGACCAAACGGACTTGGCGCTCTGGACGGTCTTCGCGCCTTCACGACGATAGGCGCGGTCCGGAATGCCGCTCCCGAGACCCGCGCCTTGCTCGACGAGAACTTGGTGGCCGTGAGCCACAAATGCCGCTACCCCGGACGGAACCAGCGCGACGCGCCGTTCGCCGGGCTTAATCTCACTCGGTACGCCGATGATCATGACGCGTAGTCTCCTATGCCAACCTTACTATAACGTGCCGCACATCGTCGCGCACAGTTCAACTCGCGCCGCCTTCCAGGCGGCCGATGCCGGCCGGGATGCCGGCGTTACTCATCCGCACCTTGTGCAATCCGGCCAAGGCGGGACCCGCTGCGACTTGCGCGAGGCCGGTCTTTGATATCGCGGAAAGGCGTTGATAGACTCTCACGCGTGGACTCGATTCTCGGAAAATACGTGCGGTGAGAGCAGTGGTGCAGCGAGTCGCGGAGGCATCGGTATCGGTAGACGGTACAACCGTGGGGAGCATCCAGCGCGGGCTGCTCGTCTTCGTGGGCGTAGCCACGGATGACAACGAGCAAGACGCTCAGGCGCTCGGCGATAAGGTCGCGAATCTCCGGTGTTTCGAAGACGCGGAAGGGCTGATCAATTTGTCGGTAAAGGACACCGGGGGAAGCATCCTGGCCATCGCTCAATTCACCTTGCTGGCGGATTGCCGGAAGGGGCGGCGTCCGTCGTTGATAGATGCGGCGCGGCCGGAGAAAGCCATCCCATTGTACGAGGCGGTCATCCGTCATTTGCGTGAACATCATATCCCCGTGGCCACCGGAGAATTCGGAGCGCACATGGATGTAGCTCTGACGAACGACGGACCAGTAACGCTATTGCTCGATACGAAGAAGGTCTTCTGATGGGATTCATTTGCGGGATACTGGGCCGGCGTGACCCGGCAGTGGCACGGGCCATGGCCCGTGCGTTGAACCATCGCGGCGAGGCGCATTTCTTCGACGGCGAGTCGTACTCGGTAGCCGCTTCCACGCTGGGCGGTCCCCCGCCCGCGCTGATGGACGGAACGCCGCGCGACCACGCCGGCAGACCTTTGGCGCCGGCGCAACTTAGCGCCCAGTGTAACGAGGCAAGTTCGCCCGATAAGCTTTCGCTGACCGGGCCTTTCGCGGCGGCCGTCTCAATGAATCAGGGGCATCATTGGTGGCTCCTGCGGGACCGGTTTGGAGTCCAGCCTCTCTATTTCCACCACGGGCACGGTTTTCTGCTCTTCGGCTCCGAGTTGAAGGCGCTGCTGGCGTCGGACCTAGCTCCGAAACGAATCAACTTACTGGGTGTGGACCGGTATCTAACCTTGCGGTGCGTGCCCGGACCGGACACCATTCTACAGGGTATCCACCGGGTACGCCCGGGCTGCGTGTTGCAATATGCCAACGACGCCGTCGCCGAGACACCTTTCGCCGAATTCGACCTGGGCCTCGAACCGGTCTCGCGCAAAGCGGCCGCGACCCGAGTGCGTGGCCTCTTGCAAGAAGCGCTGGCCCGTGAAACCAGCGACACCATTCTCTGGTCGGCGGGGATTGACTGCGCCACGTTGGCGGGTCTGCACCGTGGTTTGCAGGCGGTGTTCGTTTCCTTGGAGCGTGGGTGGCAGGATGAAGGCCGGCGGGCGGCTGACTCGGCCCAGCGCTTGAATCTTCGACTTGAGACCAAGGTTGCGCACCGGTTATCCGAGAATACATTTAATCAGGCCGTATATCATCTCGATGAGCCATTGGCGGACGCCACGGTCTTGCCCCTATGGCTCATCGCGGAAGCGGTACGCAAGGTGGCGCCTACGGTCATTTCGGGACACGGCGCGGATGAACTCCTGGGAGGCTTTCCGCGGTACCATTTCCTGGATAGGGCGCGCGGCGCGCGTGGACTAGTGCCCGCCAGCTTGTTCAGTGAGTTGTCCCCCTCCCTACCCCCAAACGCATTTGTCCGACGCGGGAGCCGCTACCTCGCCTCGTTGCGCGACAATCTCCGAGCCTATCTGTCGCTGGTTTCAGTCTTTGACCTTGACGAACGAGAGGCATTGTACACGGACGCCATGAAGTCCGCAGTGTACGATCAAGACCCGGACGGAGTGCTGGGTTTGCTGCGGTATCATTTCTCCGATGGCGACCTGACGCAAAACCTTCTTTCGTTCGATCTACGCGTCGGATTGCCCGACCTGCTCCTGACCAAGTGTGACCGCATTGCCGCCGCGCACGGACTCACGATACATCTCCCCTATCTGGACGATCACCTCGTGGATTTCGTGACGACCCTGCCCGCAAAGGTGAAATTCGGGGTGCGCAGCAAACCCCTGCTCCGCCTGGCCACAAAAGGCATCCTACCGGGCAGTGTGCGGTTGCGTCCGCGGCGCGATTTTCGCATCCCTCAGACCGGGCGCCTCTTCCAATTCATCGAAAACCTGAGCCGTCAAGTCATCACCCAAGAGCGCGTCGAAGCAAGCGGGCTGTTCAAGTGGAGTTACGTAGACCAGATTCTCCGTTCCGCCACACACAACGTCTACCGGCGACGTCAGTTCTGGGCGCTCTTGATGTTCTTTGGCTGGTACCGCGCGGTGATGGAAACGTAAACGATTGCGGATTGCAGATTGCGGACTGCGGATTGAACAGGTTTTTCGATTTTGGATTTGTGATTTGCGATTGAAACCGATTGCTCATCGTGGGTTTTCGTAGGAGAGGATGGAAAACTAGGGGATGCGGATTGCCTTAGCCGGTACGGGACGTTACGGAGCGCGGTTGTTAAAACCGCTCATTGGTTCGCGGCATCAGGTGGTGGCGGTGATTCAAGACGGTCGGCGGACACGAGGCGTGTCGCGAACCATCTCTGTTTTTGGGGGGCGATGCTTCAATACCCACCTCTCCCCCATCAGCTTGGCGTTACACAACAAAATCCCAGTCTTGTGGATTGACAAGATGACTGATGAGGAACTGGCGCCGCTACGCGCACTCGAGCCCGATCTACTACTCGTGGGAGGATTTTCGATCATCCTGAAACGGCCGATTCTGGAACTCCCTCGCCTCGGTTGCGTGAACGTGCACGCGTCACTACTCCCGCGGCATCGCGGACCAAACCCGTTTTCCGCGGTCATCGTCGCGAACGAAGCCGAAACGGGGATCACGTTTCATGTTATGGAAGAAGGTATTGATACCGGGCCGATTCTGCATCAGGCCGCCATCGCCATCGATCCCAAGGACACGGCCATGGGCCTTTATCGCAAGATTTGCGACTTGAACGCAGACCATGTCCTCGAAGTCATGAACCGTATTGAACGCGAGGGTTTGTACGGTACGCCGCAGGACGAGAGCTTGGCGACGTACGAAAAGAAGAGTACGCCCGATGATGTCACCATCCATTGGGACATGTCCGCAGCAGAAATTGAGCGGCT
The DNA here is from genome assembly GCA_016209895.1 of Candidatus Hydrogenedentota bacterium. Classification (GTDB taxonomy): domain Bacteria; phylum Hydrogenedentota; class Hydrogenedentia; order Hydrogenedentales; family SLHB01; genus JACQVH01. The sequence continues at coordinate 3,575 of JACQVH010000061.1, forward strand.
GGTGCGGGCCTGTTCGGTCGCGTTGTTCGCGCGATTTATCTATCGGGGAGCGCCGGTATACGTGTCAAGGGTGAAAATAGATTCGAACTCGGTGGCCGCGGCGCCGGGAACTGTGCTGCAAATAAAACCGTATGTGAATATTGCCGCACGCGAAGGAACGGCAACCATTCTGGTCGCTTACCGGAAGCCGTGGTTGTGGCCGGCTCCATGGAACCGGCCCAAAATCGGGGAAATCCTGTCTTGAACGCGCGGACATACCCCGTTTCGATCATTGTGCCCGCGTTTAATCAACTCGAATATAGCCGGCAATGCATCGAATCGGTGCTCGCCCATACCTCGCCGCCGTACCAACTCATTTTGGTGGACAACGGTTCCACGGACGGCGTCTCAGGGTTCTTCGATACCGTGGCCGGAGCAAACGTCATCCACGCGGGTTCGAATCGAGGTTTCGCGGGCGGCGTTAACCTCGGTCTGAAAGAAGCAAGTGGGCATGTGGTCCTGCTCAATAGCGACACGCTGGTACCCGATGGCTGGCTGGAGCGTCTCGAATCGGCACTCCTGCGCGACGCGGAGACCGGGATGGTCGGCCCCATGAGCAACTACGTTTCGGGCGAACAGCAGATCGCAGAACTCCGGTTCCATACGATGGAAGAAATTAGCGTTTTCGCGCGCGCCTTTTCGGAACGCAACATGGGGAGGAGAAAGGAAACATCGCGTCTCGTGGGATTCTGTTTGATGATCCGCGACACGGTAATCAAGGACGTGGGACTGTTCGACGAGCAGTACGACGTCGGCAATTACGAGGACGACGATTACTGCTTGCGCGTACGGCGGGCCGGGTACAAGCTTTATATCGCCGAAGACTGTTTCGTCTTTCACTACGGGAGCCGCACCTTCCTGGGCATGGGGATCACCGGCGAACGATGGCAGGCGTTGATGCAAGAAAATCAGGCGAAATTTGCGCAGAAGTGGCAGGCCCAAACACCCGAACGTCACGATGCGGTCCAACACTCGCTTCAACTGAATACCGGCGCGCGAGCGTTGGCGGAGGCCGGGCGCACCGCCGAGGCTCTGGGCGTGCTTAAAGAGGCCATCGAAGTCTGTCCGACCCTGGAACAGAACTATAATGATTTGGGCGCAATACTGTGGACGCTCGGGGAACGCGAGCGGGCCATGGAACAGTTCATGCGCGCTATCCGGCTGAATCCCGACTACAAAGAAGCCAAAGACAACCTGCGGGAGGCGGCAGACGCGTTGCGCACGGAGTCCGCAGGAGGCGGAGCGAGGTCGTCCCATGAAAATCGAAATCCGTGAATATCGCCCGGAAGACGAAGCCGAATGGATGCGGGTCCACGCGATCATCATGAGCATCTCGCACGCCTGGAACTACACGATTCAGCAGCGGCCGGTCTATGAACGTCCCTCGACGCAACTGGTAGCCATCATCGAAGGTAAAATCGTGGGACTAACCGACGTCGAATATGAAATTGAGGCCGGGCAGTTTTGTTTTCTTAAAGACAGCCCGGGCGGCTACGTCCTCGAATTCGGACGCCTGCCCGAATACGCCCGGCTCGGGATCGGCAAATTGCTGATTGACGCCACGGTCGAGGACGCCAAGAAGAAAGACTATCTCCGACTCGAATACTGGAGCCAGGACCGTCGGGCGCAGCGCTACTATGCGCGGCTCGGCATGAAAGAAATCGGGCGTCACTACCGCTTCCGCATGAAACCGCCGCAAGAAATCGAGGGAATCATGCGCCAGGACTACGTCGGGGTCGAATACCTCTATTGCGCGTGCCTGCCCGAAGAATGGCCGCTGGTCAAACAGAAATTCCAGATTCTCGAGAAACACCCGCTCGAACCCCACCTCTGCATCGGCTACGAAATCAGGTTCTGAAAGAAGTACCGAGTGACGAGTGAGTCACATCCAGGAATTGAATTAACCACAAAGGCACCAAGAGCACGAAGGCTCGCAAGATATCGCTCTTTGTGGGCTTGGTGTCTTTGTGGGGAAAGGAAATTGTCACACTTTCGCTTCGTTTTCGTCTAGATTATAGGTCGTCAAACCTGGGGGCGGAATGCTTGGTTGGCGGAAATTGACGGATGAGCGCGCCGTGGGGTGGGTCCTCGCGGGACCGGTACGCTCCCACTCCGGACCGGAGGCCCGTCCGCGACCGACCAGCGCCTCCTCACGGCCATGAATTCCACAGCGAACTCGGCGATCGCCCAATCCACGCTTACCGGCGCGACCGAATCCGCCACCGCCGAAACGAGCACCACGTCAGCCCGGACCGGCAGTGGCTATGTCATAGGAATAGCGGTTGATGGCGAGGGGAAACCAGTCAGTGGCGGTACGGTCACCCTAATCCGCCAGAACTGGGAACCCTATGAAGGTCCGCACGCCGACACTTTACGCAAGACCACGACGACGGATGATACAGGTCGGTTTGAGTTCTATGGTCTCCCGTACGACATATACCGGATTCAAACGACAAAGGAGAACCAGATGGGGGTGAGGACGGCAAACGTGTTCGAAACGGGGACGAGCCAGTCCCGCATACCCGACCAAATTCTCCATATGGACATCGAAGCTTCCGGACCGATCGCAGGCTCAGTACGAGATGCGGCGGGGAATCCGATTTCCGGAGCAGTGGGCGACTATAGCCGCATCACGGCCCGTACAGATAGCGACGGAAAATATACCCTCTCCGGCCTGACCGAAGGGGCCTACCACGTACAAGTTTCGCATCCGGAATACTCGCCTCAATCACGGGGTGAAGTTCCCGCGGGGACCCAAGGTGTGGATTTCCGGTTGGAAGGCTTGGGCAATATCGAAGGCAGAGTGTTCGCGGGAGCGACGAACAACCCCGTAACGGACTTTGATATCATGGATGGTCGCGGCAGCTTCACACGCGTGAATCACGAGCAGGGAAATTTCCGATTGACTGGTATCCCGGTAGGCGAATTTATCATCAATGTGCGCGCCTCAGGGTATGCCCCGGGTTCGCAACCGGTGCAAGGTGTCCGCGCGGATCAAACCGTCACCGGCGTAGTGGTCCGCCTAGACGCCGGGGCCATCGTAGCAGGGATCGTGTTGAATTCCGATGGCCAACCCGTGGCTGGCGCTAACGTGCTGGTGGATCGTGCGCCTGATGAAGTTGGACAAGTGTACACTGCGCGCCTTGGTGAGACCGTGACACGCCAAGACGGTACCTTTCGTCTCGATTCCCTTTCCGCAGTCACGAGCAAGCTGACAGCGACCCATCCGGAGTATGCTCCCGGCTCGACAGAAGTAGCGCTGGCTGCTGGCCAAACCACCGAAGCGCGGCTCGTTTTGTCGCAAGGCGGCATTGTGGAAGGGCGGGTTACGGTAGTGGGTCAAGCTACTGCTCAAGCATTCGTTTCGGTTCGCGGGATGGATATGGCGCGCCTCGATCAGAATAAACGCGCAAGTCGGTAATAACATGAGGTCCAATGTCATGGCCGTAGACTTACGCAGCGGTCAGGTAACACGCCAAGATATGGACCTGACGGGAGTCGGCGTAATCGCGGGGACCGTGACTGGCGTGGGGGCCGATGAACGGGCCCATATTACCATACTGCCTGGTCAGCTTGAGATCACCGAGCTGCCGCGGGCCGGTGAAGAGCCGTGGTGGGCCAGTCAGGTGCTTGCCGGTGCGCCGGTAAACGCTGACGGCTCGTTTCGAATCGAAGGCTTGGAACCGGGCACGTGCACGTTGGTCGTGATGGCAGTCACCACACAAGCGCAGACTATCGAAGAAGTCCGCGCGAGCACACGATTCACCACCGCCGTGGTCACCGTCCCCGCCGAGGGCGAAGCCACGGTAGAACTGACGCTGCCGTAAGGAGGCTGTAGACCGTAGGCTGAAGGCTGTAGGCGGGCTCAGTCGAAGTGAGCCCGTTGCGTCGAGAGTTCGTTCGCTCACTTATCCGCGTCATCCGTGTCATCCGCGGTCAAGAAGAAAAGCACAAACCGCGGATGGTGCCGATTACACGGATTGAGAACTGAGCGGCATTGGAAGGTGGCCCTACGCGGGACGGCCACGTGGGGCAGGCCTTAGCGGCGGATTGCAATCCGCCTTACTTTTGCGTGGCCGGCCAAAGCTCGGCCGACACGGGAAGCTCGAACAATTCATCCCTTAATAATCGCGTGGAGAAGAATAAGACCTCGACGTTTTCGATCTCGCCCGTCGTGGGATTGAGACGGGCGATGACGTCGTTTCCCAGTTCCTCGCATTCCTGATCCGGGTACGGCGCACACTTGTCAATGTGAAGGATGTCACCCTCGCGGTCGTATTTGAAACTCAACTTCGGCTCCATTCGACCACTCCCTCTGCCAGCTTCCTGGCCATGTACGCGGTTACAATCCAGTGCCGCTTCGTTCCACGAAACTCACCGCTCACCACAACGACGACTACGTGCTTACCGCCGCGCAGATCATTATACCAACGCGAGAATAACTTTGCATTTTCCAGACGCTGGCTCCTACGTACCTGATCGGGTTCAGCAAGCGTCTCCGCAATCACATATCGGTACTGCGGCAACAGATCAGGATGCCGCTCGGCGATGTGCGTCTCCCGCTCCGCCGTGAGCTCGACTTCGATTTCGAGGTAGGGACAAGAAATTCGGCTTATATTCATTATCTTTCAGTGCGGGCTTTTCTGAACCGGTTGACGCTGCGCCTCGCGAATTCCATGACGCAATCGGCGCCGCATCTCCTTGCTGGAGATTCCGCCTTCTCTTTTCTGTCGGGATCGGGAACGCTCGATCAAGGATAGAAACTGGGCGTTGTGGCTTAAATTGATGTTTTCCAAATCGGCATTTTTGATAGACACCAATGCCGCAATGGCCTTGCCGCTTCTAGTCACGATCACGGGCTCTTTGGTGATATCCCGCACGTAGGCAGCCAATGGGGCGTTGGCTTGGCTAATCTTCACGGTTTTCATAGGTGAATCACCTCGTTGCCTACCCGAACCCCATCGCGTTCCTTCACGCCTCTACGTAACTTCGCCATCTTATCCTACATGTGCCGTCTGTTGTTTGGGCATCCTACGCAAAAACTTGCCCACGGTGGGCAGGCCACGGGCGGCCACGTGGGGCCACCCTGTATTTTGACTGCACGTGTTGTACGTATACGCTGTGGTCGGGTTATTTCTTCGCTTTGGCGCGGCCGTCTTTGCGCGGGGTTTCGATGGCGGCTTGGGCGGCGGCGAGTCGCGCGATGGGGACGCGGAACGGGCTGCAGCTCACGTAGTCGAACCCGGTGCGATGACAGAATTTCACGGAATTCGGGTCGCCACCGTGTTCGCCGCAGATGCCGACCTTGAGGTCTTTGCGCGTGGACCGGCCCTTCCTCACGCCCATCTCGATCAACTGGCCGATGCCGTCCTGGTCGAGCGTCTGGAACGGGTCGTTGGGCAAGACCTCATGCTCGATATAGTAGGGCAGGAAGCCGCCGATGTCGTCGCGCGAGAACCCGAAGCCCATCTGTGTCAGGTCGTTGGTCCCGAAGCTGAAGAATTCGGCCTGCTTCGCGATCCTGTCCGCGACGAGACATGCCCGCGGGATTTCGATCATGGTGCCGACCAGATAATTCAGCTTGACCTTGTACTCCTTTTGCACTTCGCCGGCCACGCGCCGGACGATCTTCTCCTGGTTGACGAACTCGTTCTCGTGGCCGACCAGCGGGATCATGATCTCCGGCAAGACTTTCACTTTTTGTTTGGAGAGTTCCGCCGCCGCCTCGAGGATAGCGCGGGCCTGCATCTCCGTTATCTCCGGATACGCCACGCCCAGGCGGCAACCGCGATGGCCGAGCATGGGATTCAGTTCATGAAGCTGGGCGATACGGGCGCGAATCTTCTCCGGCGTGAGTCCGGTAATCTGGGAAAGCTCGGCGATCTGTTCGTCGTCGAGCACGATGAACTCGTGCAGCGGCGGGTCCAGCAGACGAATCGTAACCGGTTTGCCGCGCATCGCGCGCAGAATGCCGATGAAGTCGCTCTTCTGGTAGGGCAGCAGTTTCATCAAGGCCTGACGCCGCGCGTTCTTCTCTTCGGCGAGAATCATCTCACGCATGTGGAGAATGCGCTGCGGGTCGAAGAACATGTGCTCGGTGCGGGCCAAACCGATGCCTTCCGCGCCGAACACGAC
>JACQVH010000068.1 GCA_016209895.1 Candidatus Hydrogenedentota bacterium
ATTCTGCCCCGTGCTGGTCTTGCCGTCGCCGAAGTTCCAGAACCAACTGTCAATCGGGGCGGTCCCGGGCGTAGATTCGTCGGTGAACTGGAACACCTGGAGCACGTTGCCTTGCAGCGGCGTAGCCGAAAATGCGGCGGTCGGGCCGATGGCGGTAATAACAATCAAGCGGGAGCGACTCGCGTTTCCATGGGCGGTTGTGACGGTGAGCACTACCTGATAGAGGCCACCCATGGTAAAAACGTGGACCGGGTTCCGGTCGGTACTTGTAGACCCGTCGTCGAAGTTCCAATCCCAGCCGGTAATCGGGGCCGTACCGGCGGTCGAGAGGTCAGTAAATTGAACCGGGCTGTTCGCGAGGGGCGACTCCGGACTGAAACTGAAGTCGGCGGTCGGGAGGGCCGTGGGTTTCACGCGGATAAGATTGGTCTTGGTCTCGGTGTCCGTGGCATTGGCGGTCGTCGTGGTCAGCGATACGGTGTAGAGGCCCGCTTGGGTGTAAGTATGGGTGGGTTTCATCCGCTGCGGGTCTGTATCGCCCGGAGTTACGGGGTCAGTAATGTTCCAGACAATGGTCGTTCCATCCCCGAAGTTCCACGTTCGGCTGGTAATTGGTTTTTCATTGATCGCGACGGTCGTTTCGTCCAGGAAGGCCACCGTCTCACCAGCGAATATCTCGGTTCGATCCACGCTGAATTGTGTCTGAAGCAAAATGGATACGTTGATCGAAACTTGGCGCGCAACTATACCGGGCGACTCGACGGTGACGACGCCGGAGTTCTCGCCGCCGGGGAGGTTGGTACGGTCGATCGTCACGGTCACCGTCACCGGGTCATCCGGGCCGACGCTGTTTCCAGTGGTGGGATTGACCGAAATCCAGGGCTGATTTGCTTCAATGGCAAAAGGTGGAAGGGTACGTTCGGAGAAGATCTTACGTACGGTGAACGAGAGCGTATTGAGATTGACCCCGAAATCGAGTGTGTCCGGCGAGACAATGAGTGCCAGTAGGACGTCGGGGGCGGGACAGCCCAACATGGCGAGGCATAAACCCGCCACGGCACAAAAACGCATTACCTTAGACCAAGCAGCAAACATGCCCCACGCTCCTTCTCCATATCTCCCAGAGTTCCGGCACGCCACGGAATCCCCCCGCAGTAACCGGCTTCATCCACTAATATAATGCCACGAAATGAGTTCCCAGTCAACAGTTTATCCTGACGCTAGTTCCAAGTGCCGAGTGCCGAGTAGAAAGCGAGGGAGGCGGGGTGGAGAGAGAAGCGTACACGACCCGGCGGTGGCAATCGCTTATTCCGCGTGGGGCTTCTGGTCGTTGATTTCTAGACCCGCAATCCGAGATGCGGAATGCGCGTCGTAGGTTTAACCTATTATGCCACAATGTTTTACAAACTCCACGAGCAGCCAATCCGGCTGGTTCAGGGACCGTTCGGGGTGCCATTGAACACCGATGATGAGCGTGGCTGAGGGGGATTCGACAGCCTCAATCAACCCATCTTCACTGGTAGCGGCCAAACGATAGCCGGGGGGCACGTCCACAATGGACTGGTGGTGGGATGAGGTCACTTGGACACGGTTATCGGGCGCCATGGCCGCGAGGCACGTATCGGGCGTCAGGACGACATCGTGCTGCTCCATACCGGTTGGGGACGTGTGGGGTAGCGCACCGGGGCGTAAATCCGGGATATCTTGAATCAGACGTCCACCCGCCTCGACCGTCAGGACTTGCATTCCGAGGCAGATACCCAGGATTGGTTTTCCCAAGGAGCGGGCCGTCCGGAGCCATAGACATTCACTGCGCCATCGCTCGGCGGCAAGAGGCCGCGTGCTGGGGTGGGCCGTCTCCCCGTAGGCTTCGGGCGGAATGTCGCCTTTCCCGCCGGAAAGGACAAGGCCGTCGAGACGACCGAGAACGGCGGCGCACGTGTCCGGGTCAGCTAGGGGCAGCATGACCGCGGCGCCACCGGCTCGCGCAACGGCTTCGGCGTAATAACACAAGAGTTCGTTCTTATTCCAAGGGCGACCGGCGCGGGCACCTGGTTCGAACTCGCCGGTAATACCGATCAGAGCGCGCATAGGACTCGAGATAGTGTTCATGATGACGTGCGGCGCATTCTGATCTTTTATTTCGCGATCGTCAAGTAAATCGCCCGTGCGCGCCTGACGAGAAAAACCGATCAAGAGAATTGTTATACTAAACACTCGACGGCGCCAGGTTCCAAGCGGTCGGCGAAACCGCTCGGATAGAGCATAAGTCTAAGTCGTATTGCTAATAAGCGTATCAGGACGAGCTATGTTTGAGCCACGTCCGATGGCCCTTTATGATAACACCCTTTGATCCTTGGCTTCCTGCGGCCCTCGATTGGCGCCACAGTTCGAGCCTGGACATTCGGAGGCGCTATGCAACGTAGTCTTAAATTACCAGCGTATCTCACGCTAATCGTTCTGTTGTCCGCTTGCGACCAGACCAAGAAGCCGGTAGATGCCGCGGCAACGGGTGCGGAAGGCGAAGCGGCCGAGGTGATCATTCCGGTTCAGGTTTCCGTGCCGGAGCGGGCCAGCATCTCAGAATACTTCGAAACGACGGCGCGAGTCGAGGCCGAGGCGCGCGTGGAGGTGACGGCCCAAGGCATGGGCAAGTGCACGCATGTCAAAGCGGAAGAAGGCCAGCGCGTGGCGCGGGGCGACGTCCTTGCGGAGTTGGACAAAGAAGAATCGCTGACGATGTTGCGGCAGGCCGAGGTCCAAGTCAATCAGCAGCAGAACCAATTCCAACGCGCGAAGGACGGGTTGGCCCTGGGATTGACCCCGAAGGTGGAATACGACAATGCGCGCTTCGCCTATGAGCAGGCGGTGGCCAGTCTGGAAACCCGGAAAATCCAAGTGGATAACCTGACCGTTCGCGCGCCCATCTCCGGAATCGTTACCAAGAAGAACGTGCAGGTAGGGATGTTGGTCAGCAGCGGGATGCCGGTGTTCAGCGTAGTGGACCCGAGCACGTTCCTACTCGTTATCTACGCGCCCGAAAAGGAGCTGACCCGAGTGCGCGTGGGCCAAGCGGCTAAAGTGGCGATTGACGCAATCGCGGGCGAGGAGTTCGACACGACGGTGCGCCGGATCAATCCCGGCGTGGACCCGCAGACGGGCACGGTGAAGGTGGTCCTCGACTTTGACAAAGAAGTACGCAGTCGCCTGCGCGACGCGGCGTTTGCGCGGGTGCGCCTGGTGATGGACACCCATGAGGACGCGATGCTGATTCCCAAGGACGCGGTGTTCGAGGAGAACGCCCGTCATTACGTGTTTGTTATCGGGGAGCGATCTCCGGAATCCGAAAAGACGGCCACGGAAACTCCTGCGACCGGCACCGATGCGGAGCCGAAATCGGAGGCGACGTCCGCGCCAGAAGGTCCGGTTTATCTGGCCCAGCGCGTCGAGGTGGACACCGGATTGGAGGACAGCGCGAGCGTGGAGATTCTCGGTGGTATAGACGAGAACGCGCAGGTGGTCACGATGGGTCAACACACGCTCAAGTCCGGTACGAAGGTCACAATTACTGACACGAACGCCGTTCTGGAATCGCGCTTGGCGATAACCACGGAACAGGCTCTGGCGACCGCCAAAGAGAAACGAGCGGCGGGGGCCAAGACGCTGCCGGCACTGGGGGGCCGCAGGCGCATGCGGTGAAGAAACTCTCGATTTTGGATTTTCGATTTCCGATTTGTCACTGCCGATCCGATTCCAGATTTGAAATGGCCGGAAGATTACGTATCACAGCGGTTTCGAGATTTGAAATTTCAGATTTGAAACGATTCGGGTGTCGTATGTGAATTGGGATGTGGCTACTACGGTTGAACGCGATTTTCGATATGTCGGTGTTGACGCCAATCATTATTGATTCATTATGAGCCAAGCCATGCACGAGACAAGTAAACATTATTCGCTGCCGATTCGTCGGCCGGTGACGATCGCGATGCTGTTCCTCACGCTCGTGGTCTTCGGGTGGAAATCCTACCAACAATTGCCGATCAATCTGATGCCGGATATCTCGTATCCAACTCTGACCGTGCGGACCGAGTATGAAGGCGCGGCGCCGGAAGACGTAGAGAAATTGCTGACGCGTCCCCTCGAGGAAACCCTCAGTATTGTCAGCGGCATGGTCGAGATCAGCAGCGTGTCTTCGCCCGGCTTGTCGGAGATCATTTTGGAATTCACGTGGGACACCGACATGAACGTCGCCCAACAGGACGTCCGCGATCGGCTCGATCTCTTCGACCCGCCCAAGGAAGTC
>JACQVH010000094.1 GCA_016209895.1 Candidatus Hydrogenedentota bacterium
ATTGACTTCTACGGCATCCTCGCCCGAGGCGGCTTCGACATAACCATCGGAAATCCTCCCTACGTCGAATACAGTGCCGTTTCCAGACAGTATTCAGTCAAACGATACGACACACAAAACGCGGGGAATCTCTACGCCTATGTAATTGAACGCTGCTACGACATTCTGCGCGACCAAGGCCGGATCGGCATGATCGTTCAACTCCCCATCGTCTGTACCGACCGAATGAAGCCCCTTCAGGACGAATGCCTTACTCAGAGTAAACACATTTGCTTCGCGAATTTCGATGATAGGCCCGCCCGTTTGTTCGACGGACTAGAGCACATCCGCGCAACGATCTTTTTAGCCCACAAGGGCAACTCCGAACACCGCTCCATTTTCTCCACCACGTACAATCGTTGGTATTCCGAATGCCGTCCGCAGTTGTTCGGTTTACTTTCATATGTTGAAATCACTCCCCATCTTATGGACGGTGCCATACCCAAAATCGGGCACACGACTGCGAAGGCAATAATGAGCCGCATTAATGGTTTGGCCGCTCTTGGAATGAACCTTACTGGCCGCTCGCCAGTGTACTTTCACAACGCCCCCCAGTATTGGATCCGCGCAATGAATTTTGCCCCATACTTCTGGAACGAACGGGAAGGCGAAAAATTATCTACCCAGGTCAAAGTCTTAACGTTGCAGAACGAAAGCAATGCTTCTGTCGCCGTCGCCGCCTTGAACAGTTCGCTCTTTTATCAGTGGTTCTTACTTCTTTCAGATTGCCGACATCTCAACATGCGTGAAATCGAACGCTTTCCGGTCGGCCTTCCCCACATGTCAGAAGTAGTCAAGAACCATCTGGCAAAACTAACCCACGAGCTGATGACCAGCTTTAAACGGCACAAATCCCGTAAGGAATGCCAATACAAAACCACCGGCAAGGTCGTTTACGATGAGTTCTATCCCGGCCTTTCCAAGCCCATTATTGATGCCATCGACACCACTCTCGCCCAGCACTACGGCTTCACCGAAGAGGAACTCGACTTCATCATCAATTACGACATCAAGTATCGCATGGGCCGCGACAACGATGACGACGAGGACTGACACTACCGAAATCGCGCTCGGTACGGCCGGTTACCCGTCGCGCTTGGCTGCCCGCCTCGATTCCGCCGCTCCCCCGGCAATCTCCACGGTCGGTAATGCACACCTCCTTCAAACCCTCAAGACCGCCCTCTTCTGCTCAACCCGTTGCCCCGGCGATCCAATCCTTGCAGCGTGCGGCCAGGCCGCGCAGTGGCGTGACGAAGGTCGCTGCATCATCAGCGGCTTCCATTCGCCCGTGGAAAAGGAGTGTCTCCGCATCCTTCTTGCGGGGAACCAACCCATCATCATCTGCCCGGCACGCTCGCTTGAAGGCATGCGCATCCCCGTCGCCTGGCGCGACGGCGTCGCCCAGGGCCGGATCCTCTTGCTCTCCCCTTTCCAACCCGTTGCCCGCCGCCAATCCGCCGCCCTGGCCCGCCAGCGAAACGAATTCGTCGCCGCCCTCGCCGACGACATCTACATCCCCTATGCCAGCCCTGGGGGCAGTCTTGGAAAACTACTGGATCGTGCTCAACATTGGTCTATCCCCATCACGTTTCCGGACACGCAGGTGTCCCAGCGATAAATCGCTGGGCTATTTTCGTTCGTCCCTGCGGGACTTTGGAATGCTGAGTGCGGAATGAGTTCCGAGTTCCGAGTTCCGAGTTCCGAGTGAAGCGAAACCGCCGGAGGCGGACTTAAATAGGGACAGTCACCGTTTATTTGAAGCAAATAAACGGTGACTGTCCCTATTTAAGCCTGTTGATCGGGAGTGGATTGGAGTGATAGGTTTCGCGTCAGGATTGGTGGCTGCCGTGCATTGGAAAAGTCTGGTTATCGTAATTATCGCGGGGCTGGCGGCGTTGGGCTGTCCGTTGGAATCGGACCTGGCTCCAGCGCCGGCGCCCGTCGGCGAACATTGGCTGCGGCTGGCGCATCTATCCGACGTGCACGTGACGGATGAGGAGAGTCCGGCGCGGGCGGTGCGCGGGGACGGATTCATTTCGAGCGCGTGGCGGCCGCAAGAGGCGTATGCCACGCAGGTGCTGGACGCGACGCTTGATGTGATTAACCAGCGTCATTGGGGAAAACTCGAGTCGGCGTGGCCGATTGATTTGGTGCTGGTGACGGGGGATGTCACCGATGGCGCGTTGCACAATGAACTGCGCTGGTTCATTGACACGATGGACGGGCAGGAGATCGTTCCGGATTCGGGGGCGCTGGACGGGGGGCTACGCGAAACGGTGCCCGAGGACAATCCGAAACTGGCGTTCCGGGCGGTGGGGCTCGCGGATGACATTCCGTGGTATACGGTCTTCGGCAACCACGAGGGTCTCGCGGTCGGAACGTTCGGTATCGATCGGGGAGCGGCGGACCCGCGGGACTGGACTTCGCCGTTGTTCCCGCCGGTGGCGTTTGTACTGGGACTCCACGCCCTCGAGCCGCCGACCGATGCGTGGTCACCGGTAAGCGCGCAGAGTCCCGCGATAATCACCGGCGCGCCGTTGCCGATGGACGTGGACACATTACAACTCCGGGCAGAACAACTCGAGGCCGGGGCCGTCGTGAGTGATGAGAACCGGCAGTTCAGTTCGCGCGCACGGTTCATCGAAGAACATTTCAACACGACCTCGACGCCGCTAGGACACGGCTTCACCGCAAGCAACCGGGCCTCCGGGCGCGCCCGCTACTCGGTGCGTCCCAAGCCGGACGCGCCGGTTCGAATCGTCGTGATGGACACGGTTGCGCCCGAACCGACGCCGCTCGGATTTCCGGTCGAGTACGGGGTGATGACGAGAGAACAGTTCGAGAATTTCGTCAAGCCCGAAATCGAAGCGGCGCGGACCGCGGACGAGTTTGTGATTGTGGCGTCGCACCATCCCAGCACCGATTTTGGCCGGCCTTATCCGGCGTTGACCGTGGGGGACCTCGAGTTCCGGTCTTACCTCGCGAGCCGACCGAACGTCATCGCCCACGTGTGCGGGCATACGCATCGGCATCACGTGACGCTGGTGCCCGGAGCGTACCCCTATTACGAAATCGAAACCGGCTCGCTGATTGATTACCCGCAAGAAGGGCGCATCCTCGATGTGTATTACGTGCCGGAAACCGGGGACGTGCGGTTGGAGAGCCGGATATTCAGTCACCTGGAGGCGCCGACCCGCCTTTCGGCGGAGTCGTTCCGGCGCGCCACGATTGACGCTCTGACGGGAAAGTCAATCGTCGAACGACGGGATGCGGAGGAATTTAAGGCGCTATTTCCCGATCCGGCCGCGAAACTCGGGCAATCCTACACGCTACCCAGTCCGGAAGAGTGGTCACCCACTAGAAGTTTAGAGGAGCGATATGGACGAAAAGCTGACCGCGAGTTTTCCGTCGTGCTTCACCGGTAGAGACGTGGTGCTGGCGGAGGGCGGGGCGAGATGCTTCGTTGCGCTCAGAGTGACATCTTCAGTGTCTCTTGCGGGGTCTCCGTCTGTCGGCGAAGTTGCGCCCGCCGCACAGGGCGGGGCGCTACATCGAATACGTCAGCGAAGCTGTGGAATGGCGTAGTTAGAGTTTCAGCTTGGGCGTCGGGGGCGCGGCGGAGACGGTGGCGGTGGGGATCGTCTCGGCGGTGGAACCGGGCGCGTCGAGTCGGACGAGCATGGGTTGAAGTGGGTTCAGCACGGCGGGGAACGCTACGGCGGTATCCCGCAGTAAGTCGCGGCCGGACTGGCGGTCTCCGACGAGTTGGCAGAGAACGGGCTCTTTGCGCAGGTTGAGTACGTACAGGTAGCCGGTCCCGTCCATTTCGACGTAGCGGGTCCGAACGGCTTCGAGGGGATACCCGTATGGGTTCACGGCGCGCGGGATTTCGTCCAGAAAATGGAGCGTATAGGCGGCGTCCATGGCGTGCAGGTATTGGGCGGGCAAGTCGGTGCCCCGGATGAGCAAGGTGCGCGGGGTATGGCTGATCACGTCCTGTCGGGATTGTCCGCGCGAGGTATAGGGGATGGGCGCCGCCGTGCGGATCACGGCGCCGCCCGACTGCACGTACCCGTCGAGCGCGACGAAGGTATCGTCGCTTACGGCCAAAGCTTCGGGAATGACCAGAATCCGGATGCCGGCCAGACCGCCTTCGACGCACTGGCGCTCCGTCACAAAGCGCATCGCGCGCCCGGCGAAGGAACATCCTTCGAAGGCGCGCTTGGCGGATTCGAGATAGGGTTGACCGTCGGCGTAGATCTTCGAGGACTTGGACCATAGGATTCCCACGTCGGCGGGAGATCTGCGGAAAGCCTCGACAATCGGGGCAAAGCGATTCAGGTCCAGCCCGGCGATGGCGTATCCTTCCAAGGCGTCGGGATAGGCCAAGAGGCTTTCGCGGCTCGGCAGTGCGGGCGCGCCTGGGGGGCTGGTCCAAAGGAGGGAAGCGCTCATTCCGGCGATGGCGGCTTCCCACATCGCGCTGTACATGTGATCGTAGCCGTTCGAGGCCAAATCCTGGGTTTGATTGAAGAGATGGTTTTCGAGATTTACGACGGGAGATTCCGGCGCCAGCGACCGCAACCACGCGTAGAAGACATACGGTTCGGGGGAAGCCATGGCGTAATCCGGATGCGTTTGCGAGACTGTCGTAACACACCCGTTTAGACCAAGGATACTTGCCAACGCCTCGTGGTCGAGGCCACGGCGCGATTCCCCGACGTCGAAGGCATTACCCCGATAAGCGAGCCCCAAGGGCAAGCCCGGCGCAAGGCGGTGCGCCGTTTCGTCCATCCGACCGATTAGCTCCGAGGCCAGGGACTGATGAAACGTTTGCCAGTCGTATTGGTAGGCAGCACGGTCGAGGTCCCACCACACGTCAATTTCATCCATCGTGGCAAAACGCGTTTTCCAGGAGCGATTGAGCAGGTCGCGGTCCAGGTACATACTCTGCACATGGGCGGCGAAGGCATTGCGCACGGCCGGACCCTCGAATCGGAATTCCGGTCGCTCGATTAAACTGAGCCCGGCGACACGCGGTTGCCCGGACAAGGGTGTCAGTGCGGAGCGGAGGAATCGCTCGGTATCCTCGCGGTCGGCCGGGTCTTCGGAATGAAGCTGCGTAATCCAATCCACGGTAAGGTCCGGGGCGATGCTTCCAAATATCGCGACATTCTCGTGGTCGGCGCGTTGCAAGGCCGCGCCGATTTCTTCCTTGAGCGAGTCCTCCGGTTTCCGGTCCAGCGTCAGAGGGATTAGATTCGCCCCGTAACGGCGGAAGTGGAACGGGTCAGAACCGAGTTCGGGAGCGCTCCGGAAGCCGAACAGAAACACGGGACGCCCTTGCGCGTAGTAACCGCCGTTTCGGATTTCGAGCGAGGCCGAGTCCAGGGCCGCCCAGGGGAACTCTTGGGAGGTGGGCGCGGCGCCCAGCGAAAGCTCGCTGCGGACCGATTCCGAACGACCGAGGGCGTACTGCGTCAACCGGTCCGCGGCGCGCCATTCATCGCGGGCCAGCAGTTCCTTTGCGACCGCGAGCACATCCTCGGCAATCGCGAGACGTACCCGGGCGTGGGGAGAGATCGTATCCGGCGCAGTCAGACCAGCGAGGTGCTGCCGCATTTGCTGGATTTTTCCGGCCGCGGTTTGCAGGGCGGCTTGCTGGGCTTCAGCGGAAACCTTGCGCACCGACAATTCGGACCACGTTAGCGGATGCACTTTCAGACGGGTAAGGGCCAGATGCACCGTGAACTTCCCATCGGGCAGCGCCGAGGTATCCCACACGAAGCGGCAAGGATTGGACCCCATGGTGAGTCTGAGCGGCAGGTCGCTGCGCTGGATTACTTCCCCCGCAGCGTTGCCCACTTCCAACCGGAGATGGCCTTGGCTCGTATTCTCCGGACTTTCGATGAGGCAATCCAAAGTAACAGCGTCTTGGGCCGGCGCTTCGCGGGGCGCTTGCACGGATAGCTTGAACTGGGTGCCCGTGGCCGTCGCGCCGGGATCGATCCACAATTCCGGCGCTCGGGCGGACGCGGGCGGCGAGGCGGTTTCAGCAGCTGCACAAGCCGGCGGCCACAGACTGATCAGCATAGTCGCCACAAGGGCTATAGTGGCGATATGCCCATTCAGACGACGTATGAACATCCCGAATGATCCCAACCGACTCGGCCGAGTGGCACGAAACATTCCGCCTCCTCTCTAGGAGTTCCCACAGTCACTTTCCGAAGCCTCATACTAGGCCAGAACGATACCCCAGTCAAAACTGATAACGCGCCGGTCAGAAGAGACGTTGACCGAACGCATTCATGTTTCGACCGACCTCGGACGAATGCTGAAACTTGAAGTCGCGATTTGCGACCTCAAGTTGGGGCGGTCGCTGGACACTCCATCACGCTCTCGCGGAACATGGAGCGGCAATGTTGGCCAATGCCCCCGGTAGCTCACTCGCCATCTGCGCGAGCCTCCGGGTAAGGGTTTGAAACATCAAACTGGAAATATCCGAACACTTCCGATATACCCATACAGATTAAGGTAACGACCTGTAGAGATTCTGAGGAATCACCAAGAATGGGAGACACGAACGATGTTGGGCATTGAAACGATGTCTGTCAAGACGGCCATACTGGCTATGGTCGCGGGGATCGCGTTTGCCTACGCTGCCGAGGCGCGCGATTACAAGACCTACTCGAATAAGAAATATGGTTTCGAGGTGAAGATTCCGGCTGAGTTTGAACTGCAGAGCGAAGACCGCACGGTACAATTCATCTATCAGCCCGGCGCAGCCCCCACGAGCCGCGGCGGGGGTGAAGCGAAGCCAAGCGGCAAGAAAGTCGGCTTGGGCGGCGTGTTGAACAAAGTCGGCGTAGACGTCGGGAAAACGCCGGAGGCGGCTCCGGCCGGCGGCAGTAGCGGCGAACTGCAGCCTGCCCTGATGATATACATTAACTGGACCTGGATGCCGGACGTGGATTCGAAGACGCTATACAACGCCAACAAGAAAGGCATCCAGGACGACATTTCTTCGCCCGACCCCAAGTACCGGGACATTGTTGATTTCGATACCAAGAAGGGCTACGCCTACGCCGGCAACACGTTCCGGTACAAAGAAATTGACAAGAAGGACGGCGCCGAAATCCACCGCTGGCACATCTACTCCGCCGGCAACAAGAGCGCCTACACCATCGGCCTGACCGGCACGTTCGGGCAGTTCAAGGAATGGGGTCCCGTCTACGAAGAAGTGATCAAGAGCTTCAAACTTATCCCCATGCAGGAGCAGAAGTAGAAACATAGCGGAAAAGCCAGTATACTGCGGGGTAGGATGTCTTGTGCGTTCTTTGAAACCCCGCGGTTCACACGGCGTGTCGTGGAGTTGTTGAACGATGAGGCTTATCGGCGACTTCAGAATGATCTCCAGAAGAATCCCACGAAGGGCGATGTCATCCCAGGCTGTGGCGGAATTCGCAAGGTTCGTATAGAGAATCCGGGGCGCGATAAGGGTAAGCGAGGCGGCTTCCGGGTGATTTATCTGCACCTACCCGCAGCGCAACGCATTTACTTTGTCGCGATATACAGCAAGGATGAACAAGACAACCTGACCGATGAACAGAAGAAGGTGTTGAAGGCCATTGCGGAACAGACGAGGGAAACGTGGCGTCAAAAACTACGGAAAGAAAGGGCTTAAGTAATGGCGAAGAGGTCACGATCCTTAAGCGTATTTGAGCAGATCAAGTCGGGTCTAGAGGACTGCCTCGCCCATGCGAGGGGCGAACTAACGCTGGCGACAGTCCGCCTCCCGGCTCCACCCCCTAAGACGGACGCCAAGCGGATTGTGGCGCTTCGGCGAAACCTGCGCATGTCCCAGGCCGTATTCGCAGCCACGTTAAATGTTTCCAAGAGAACGGTCCAGAGCTGGGAACAAGGCTTGCGTCAGCCGAGCGAGGCATCCTTGCGCCTGCTTCAAATCCTGCGGGTGCAACCGGCTGTTGTCAACGTGTTTTTCGGCGAATCATTTCCACCGGTTCGCGGCATCCGATCGGCTTCGTGAAACCACGGCCTGAACAAGCCCGACGTCTTGAACAAGAATCATCTTGATAGTTCAAACTGTAATGGGAGGGTTCGCGTCCTCGCGAGCCATTCCGACGACCACTCCTACTAACCGTTCGATTTGACACCAAATCTGGCTTTTCTGGGCCTCGAAAGCCGACCGTTCAACGACAGAGTCCGCCGAGAAACCAACGAATCCGTATCCGACGATATTGACGAAGGTCTGGGCAGATGCGAGAAGCTCCCTGCACTCTTCAGTGTTCGTCGTCTTCAATCCTTGACTTTTCTTAAGATGGGCTATAGCAACTGGTATGCTGAATAAAGAGTAGCTCTTGGGTGTTTCGAACGCCTTGCATAGCGATAGAATCAGCGAGGCTAAAGCGTGATGTTGCACGGCCCAAAACAAATCCCTGAACTTGGACCGGTTGAGTTCTTTTGCGTGCTGACCAATGGACTGGTAGATACCCAGCGCAATATGTGCCAAATAGATCTGTCCAGGAACTTTGCGGAGAATGATTTCTTTCGCCGTTGCGATGCTCATAGATTCATATCCCCCGGTGGCAGGTTGAGCCGAACGAGTGAATTAACTCAATCTTTTGCCGCGCGATAGGCACATTCAGCGCGCTTTTTTAGTGGCGGGAGCGACGGGATTTGAACCCGCGACCTCCGCCGTGACAGGGCGGCGTTCTAGACCAAGCTGAACTACACTCCCGAGAATTTGCAGGCCCCTTGGGCGGGAACCGGACTTCTGCAGGAAGCGCACTATAGCAATTGACAAAAAGCGTTGTCAATCTTTCCGCATTCACCACGAATTACACGAACCATCCAGCGCGGCTTCGCCGCAACCAAAACCATTAACCACCAAGACACAAAGACACGAAGAAATACCCCTCGCCCAACACCGTGTGTTCTTTACGGTTGAATCAGCAACCTTTTGACCGTAGAGAACGCAAGCTCCGGCGATCACTTGGTATTCAAGCCGATTTGGACGTCACCTTGAGATTGATCGTCAATTTGAACGCCGCCGCGGAGCCGATTGGCGGTAATGACGGCAGCGTTGAGGTTGGGACCGAGCGTGATTTGATTCTTACCGGTCGCCATGAGATCGCAGCCGGTCACGGTCAAACCGTCGCAGTCGGCCTGAATACATGGCGCGCCTTGGTTGGCGATGTCCCAGTCGGAGAAGTGGCAGCCCTCGAAGAAGACGTGGCCACCCCCGGCCAGGCGGGCCTGTTCGGCGGTCTCTTTGATGGGCCAGAACCCGCAGGCGGTGAACTTGACGGGTCCTTTGTTGCTAGGCAGCACTTCGACCGTGGCCATCATCTGACAGTTCGAAAATGAAATCCCGGAGTGGTCCTGCACCCGCTCGACGCGCACGGCGCAGGGGCCGATATCCGAGCCGGACTGAGTCAACAAAACATTCCCCGGTCCGCTCTCGAATTCGGTGAAAAGAAAACCCACGTTGTAGAAAATGCAGAAAGAGTTGTTCACGTACTCCCAGTCGGTGCGGCCGAAGATGAAGCCGATCCCTTTTTCGCGAACGAAGGCATGGAGCGTGGGCGAATCTTTCCAGAAGGGCCAGAGGTGGACATTCTGGATGCGGCCAATGTCGAAGCACTGGTCCACGAAGATGCCGCGATACAGCGCCTGAGCGTAAAGCCCGTTGATGTAGTGTCGCCCGCAGGCCTTGGTGCCGAAATCCACGGCCTGATACGGATTGGTCATGAGCACGTCAACAATGGTGCAGTTGTCGCCCTCGCCGCGGACGGTCCAGGGATAGGCGTGGGGCGGATTCGCTTCGATCTGTTCGGGATAGTGAATGGTGAGGCCGCGGAGCATCGAGTTGGTTGTGAGGCTAATAAACGGCGGGCCTTCGGGGTTGCCTTGGCCCTCGATGGCCAGCAGCGTGCTCCCTTTCTCCGCGGGACCGCGATTCGGACCCTGCCAGACGCCTTGCAATGCGACGTCGCGCGGGACATTCAAGTGACCGCGGATTAGGAATTGGCCGGTGGGGACTTTGACGACACCGCCCCCGGCAGCGCCTACCGCGTCCAATGCCTCCTGGAAAGCCGCGGTGTTATCAGTGGCACCGTCTCCCACCACGCCAAAGTCGAGTACGTTGTATTCGCGTTTGCCCACGGTGATCTGCTCGTGCTGTGTGCTGACACACGCCGGCAAAATACACGTCATGAGCACAGAGAGCGCCTTAGCAAATCTTTTCACCGTAGGCACGTGCTGCATGTATCGCCTCCCTTGTAAGCCGCGGATGCGCCGCCATCAAATCCTCTTCTGTCTCGCCAGCAGCGAGTTTCTCCAGAATCAGTTCCACAAGAATGCGCGTTCCTCGAATGACGGGTTTGCCCAACATAATTCTTGGGTCAACTTGAATGAAGTCTCCGGACATCATTTCGCCACAAAGCTTACCAGTTTGCCTTCGATGAAGATTTCCTTGACGAGGGTTTTCCCGTCCAGGTAAGGGCGAACCTTGGGATGATTCTTGGCGGCGGCCAGGACGGTTTCCTTCGCCGCGTTCGCTGGAACCTGAATCACGGCACGCAGTTTGCCGTTCACTTGCACCGGGATTTCGAGTTCTTCTTCGACAAGCAGGGCCGGGTCGTATTTCGGCCACGGCTCGTAGGCGAGCGTTTTGGTGTGGCCGAAGCGTTCCCAGAGTTCCTCGGCGACATGCGGCGCAAACGGCGAAAGGATCAGGACAAACGGCTCCATGCACTTGTGGTCCAGGGATTCGGCTTTCATCGCGGCCGCGACGAACTCCATCATCCGGGCGATAGCGGTGTTGAATCGCAGACTCTCGATATCTTCCGTCACGGCTTTGATGGTGTGATGCAATGCCTTCAGGACCGCTGGCTCGCCTCCGCCGGGAACGATGTTTTGTCGGATGTGACCTTCTTCGCCGATGTATAAGGCCCACACACGTTTCAGGAAACGGTGCACGCCTTGGATGCCTTCTTCGGTCCAGGCCTTTTCGCGTTCGAGCGGTCCCATGAACATCTCGTACAATCGCATCGAATCCGCGCCGTATTCCGCGACCACCGTGTCTGGATTCACGACGTTGTAACGCGACTTGCTCATCTTCTCGATCTGGGTCTGGACCGGCTTGCCGGATTTCTTTGCGAACCAGTGCTCGTCACGTTTTTCGACTTGTTGCGGATAGTAGTATTTGCCGGATTCGTCCTGGTACGAGTGGGCGAGGATCATGCCTTGGTTGAACAGTCTCTGGAAGGGCTCCGTCGTAGAAACGTGTCCGGCGTCGTAGAGCACCTTGTGCCAGAAGCGGGAGTAGAGCAGGTGGAGCACGGCGTGTTCCGCGCCGCCGATGTAGAGGTCCACGGGCATCCAATACGACTCGGCTTCCTTGGACCAGGCTTCGCGGTCGTTTTGCGCGTCGCAAAAGCGCAGATAGTACCAGCACGAGCCGGCCCACTGGGGCATGGTGTTCGTTTCGCGCTTCGCGGGTTTGCCGGTCGCCGGGTCCACAGTATTGACCCAGCGCGTGGCGCGGGCCAGCGGTGGTTCGCCGGTGTCGGTAGGTTTGTAATCATCGAGTTCCGGCAAGACCACCGGCAGATCGGACAACGGCACGGCGCGGACGGTGCCGTCTTCCAGCGTGATCAGAGGAAACGGTTCGCCCCAGTAGCGTTGACGGGAGAAAAGCCAATCGCGCAGGCGATAGGTGACCGTACTCTTTCCCAATCCTCGCTCTTCCAACCAGGCGCTGATTTTCTTTTTCGCTGCCGGCACATTCAGCCCGTTGATGACCGGCGAATTAATCAAAATGCCATCGCCGACATAGGCCTCTTTTGAGATGTCGCCGCCGCTGACCACCTCGATGATCGGCAGGTTGAACTTCTTGGCGAAGTCGTAGTCGCGCGTGTCGTGCGCCGGTACCGCCATGATCGCGCCGTAGCCGTACTCGGCGAGGACATAGTCCGCAATCCAGATGGGGATTTCCTGGTTGTTCACGGGATTGACGGCGTACGCGCCCGTAAACACGCCGGTCTTTTCGCGCTCGGCTTTCATGCGGTCCTGGGCGCTGCGCTTTAGCGTGGCGGCGACGTAGGACTCGACCTCGGCGCGGTGGTTCGCGGTGGTGATTTCAAGCGTCAGAGGATGCTCCGGAGCGAGCACGCAGTACGTGGCGCCAAACAACGTGTCGGGGCGCGTCGTAAAGATCATGAACTCCTTATTGGTCCCCGCAACCTTGAATATGGCGTCGGCGCCTTCGCTGCGCCCAATCCACTCGCGTTGCATGGCCTTGATGCTCTCCGGCCAATCGAGTTCTTCGAGGTCTTCGAGCAGGCGTTCGGCGTAGGCGGTAATGCGGAGCATCCACTGGCGCATCATCCGTTTCTCGACTGGGTCTCCGGTCTCGACGTAGCACCCGTCTTTGACTTCCTCATTTGCCAGAACAGTACCGAGGGCGGGGCACCAATTCACCGGCGCTTCAACTTGATAGGCTAGGCCGCGTTCGAACAGGACTTCGAAAATCCATTGGGTCCGTTTGTAATAGTTGGGATGGGTCGTATCAATCTCGCGGTCCCAGTCGTAGGAGAGGCCGAGCGACTGAATCTGCCGCTTGAACGTCTCGCAATTCTTCCGCGTGATGATCGCGGGATGCTCGCCGGTGCGCACGGCATGGCGTTCGGCGGGAAGTCCGAACGCGTCCCAGCCCATCGGATGGAGCACGTTGAAGCCTTTCATCCGCTTGTAGCGGGCCACGATGTCGGTTGCGGTATAGCCTTCCGGATGCCCGACGTGCAACCCGTCGCCGCTTGGATAGGGGAACATATCGAGTACGTAATACTTGGGCCGGGAACGGTCCACTTCGCACTTGAAGGTCTTCGCCTTCAGCCAGTAGGCCTGCCATTTCTGCTCGATGGCCCGATGATCGTAGGCGTTGGACGCCATAAAAAAGAAAAACCTCCCTTCTCAACTCTGCGAATTATGCACACTGAATTACTGCCAACCCCAAGCGAGAATATAGCACAATCGCCAATGACCAGTGGAACTCGGTGGAAAGCACACAAGGGACCAATAGGACCAAAGGGACCTAGCGCGGCCTTTGGCCGCAACCCAATGGCATGGTGATGGCGCTCTTTGGATAATGGGGTGTTTACGGAGTACCCGACATCCTCGGAGGCCATCACCATGGAACCGTTTATCGCAAAACACAGGGTTCATGTATTGGGCGTATTGAACGGATGGGACCGTCTCGTGTTCCGGGGCTTGTACCGGCTCTTTTCGAGTGCAGCCGGAGTGACGTGGTACCTGCATCAGCTTCACGTTCGGTTGGTGGATTTCCGGGATTTCTTTCAGGCGCTGACGCACGAGATCGTGACGGCCTCGCAGGCGCAAGCGGCCCGCGCCCAGCGTCCGAATGTGTATCTGGCTTCGAGCGCAACGAGTAAGGAGGAGGCGGCCCGGCGGACGCTGGAGGAATCGCCCGTGGCCAGCGGCCTGATCGGAGTGGTGCGTTGTGTCGAGCCCTGTTGGACCTATGAGATGCGCCGGGAGGCGGCTACGGCCAGTCGTGAGTTGGTCGCGGCGTGGCGCAAATGCACATTTCTCTACCAGTACGGGCTCGATCCGGAGTTTGGTTTCATACACGTGCGCGTGCAAACGTGGCTGCCCTTCACGGTTCAGGTGTACGTCAACGGACGCGAATGGCTGGCGCAGCGGATGGATGAGGAGGGACTGGAGTATCGGCGCGCCGACAATTGCTTCACTTGGGTCGAGGATTTTGAACGCGCCCAAGGGATCATGGATGCGCCTGGACAAAGCGATTGGCCAAACCAATTGGATGCGTTGGCCGGTTTGGATGCCAGCCTCCGTGTCGAGGAAATTTTCGCCCCCGTTTCCCGGGCGGTCAAAACCCGCGGCCGACGCGTCCGGGCGTTGCGGATATGGACGGCGGAAGACCAGGCCTTGCTGGCCGCCGCGGCCGCCCTCACCCAAAAGGTAACCATCCAAACACTTACACAGGCGGCCGCTTGAAAAGGGCAAAAGATTCTCGGCAATTTCGTCAGAAACCATGCATAGGACTACGAACTAGAGCCGGTTGCGTCATTTGATTCGGGTGGCGCTAACGAGAGCAAGTGAATAGCGCTTGACCACTGGTAACTGCCCCGCCGAATTGCACCCCGCCGGTTGTTGGTGATACAATGTGATAACGACCGTAGAGGAGGTGTGCCATGACCAAGACCTTGACCAAGCATGGAAACAGTCTCGCGCTGGTGATAGATAAGCCGATTCTCGAACTGCTGAAGATTGACGTCAAGACGCAACTGGAAGTGATCACGGACGGCGACGTGTTGATCATCCGGCCGGAGCGCCGCAAGAAATCGGAGACGAGACTTCGGGAGGCGCTTGATTGGGTAAACGCGACCTACGGGAACGCCTTGAGGCGTTTAGCATAGGTCAGCCATGAAACTTCGGTTTCTCACGATTCAAGAGGTGATGGAAATTCACCGCGATCAGATTGGCCGGTACGGCGGCTCTCTCGGCGTTCGAGATATTGGTCTGTTGGAGTCCGCAGTTGCGCAACCGACGGCTACCTTTGGCAGCGAGTTCCTCCATCGCGATCTTTTTGAGATGGCCGCCGCCTACCTATTCCATATAGCAAAGAATCACCCGTTTG
Organism: Candidatus Hydrogenedentota bacterium; assembly: GCA_016209895.1. Taxonomy (GTDB): domain Bacteria; phylum Hydrogenedentota; class Hydrogenedentia; order Hydrogenedentales; family SLHB01; genus JACQVH01. Next base: position 14,744 of record JACQVH010000094.1, read on the forward strand.
TGGATGGAAACAAGCGTACGGCGTGTGTTGCCACACTGGTCTTTTTGTACGTCAACGGTGTGAAGGTTGTGATGGACGAATCGCGGGTCGAAGAGCTTGTCCTCTCCGTGGCCGAGGGAAAGAGTGACAAAGCGACGATCGCGGAATTCTTGCGCAAGCATGTGAAGGAGTGATCCCGGTTTCCGGATTCCCGTCTCCGGTTTCCGGTTGGCAGCGTGCCAGGCCGCCGCTTGTGAACGGGCTAGCTACGACTGGCGCGAAAGCGGAGGCGGCGGCAGTGGGTGCGGTGGAAGACCTTTTGCAGGAAGTCAGCGGCAGACTCTTTGGAGGTATCGGACTCAGCAAGAGTAACTTCCGTGGTCGCGGCCAACGGGACGAGCTCCTGGCATCGGCCTTCGAGTAGGGCGCATTCGAAGGCGCTGCCGGCGAAGGCGTCGGACAGCCGCCCACCGAGTGTATAGGAGAGAGATGCCTCGGAAGCGCTCGCGGTCAGGACGCTGGCGGCGGCCAGGGGGAAATTACGGGCATCGAGCATGGCGAGACGGCGCGCGACCATGGGGTCGTTGGTGTGCGCGGGTACGAGGCGAAGGCCCTGCTGGGCGCCAAAGTTCTCACAAACGTCTTGGACGTAACCAATCAACCGTAGGCCGAGGGCCAGCGCGTCTCCGCTTTCGTGTAGACCGGCGCCGCAGAGGTATCGAACGCACTCGTCCAGTCCGATGATGCCGACGAGGTATGATGCCGGCTCGAGGTTCAGAAGCGGTAGGCCATTGACCGGTCGCGTTAAGGGCTGCAAGGGTCCGAGTTCGCCGAGTGCGGCCAGTTTGGCGACAAAGTCTTTCTTTTCGAGGTGGGCGGCGGTCACGACTTCCAGCGTGCGCTCGATCTCGGTCCGGACCTCGTGTTCATTGGATACGCGAAACGCGAGTCGCGGGAGATTCAACGTGACTTCATGGATACACGGCGCGGTACTCGATTCGTCGATCAGAGAATCGTTTCGAACGAAATCAAACGTAATCACGGGTTGTCGAAGCGCTACCTCACACGCGAGTTCCAGAAATCGTTCGTGACCCGGTTCCCGGGAGAGACCGGGGGAAACCTGCAGGAGGACGTGCGGATGACGTTGTTCATGTAGAAACGTCTCAGCTTTTCGGAATACTTCGAACAGAGCCCAAACAAATCGCTGCGCCGTATATTGGAGTTGATGCTGACGTCGCTCTTCTATGCTGAAGTGCTGCGATTCCCATGCCAGCCGTATTTCCAGTGACGCGCCGGAATCGCGGGACGCAATGCTCCGGGCCGCGCATTCCAAAACGAATACTTCCGCCGCGCGGCGAAGTTCTCGTTCGCTTAGACCCGCCAGGTATGGCACCAACCAGCGCTGAGGATGCTCCAGAGTGATGCATTCGGAAGCTAATTCCTGAAGTCTTCCAAGATCCGTAAACGCCCGCGCCAGAACGGAATCTACGGACTTCACGCCGATGAAACTCGAATCGTCTGCCGACGCGCCTTCGAAGTATTCCCGGGACACGTTCAGGCTGTGTATCCGGTCAATTCGGCCGAGACCATGCAGATGGATGTCCCCAGCGAGATGGGCATCGGTAACGCGCTGCGAGAAGACTTGGGCGAGGGCATATTCGCGTTTGACGCGCTCGGCCAGCGCCACATCGGTCCGTCTCGGGCTATTTTTCGACCCGGGCACGCCGGCATTGGGCGCACAAATGATCTGCTCGGCGTCGAACAGGGGCAGACCGAGTCGCATGTGCTTGCGCCGGTATTCTTCGAACCCGTATTCGACGAGTTTGGCATCCACGAGTTCCCGGACTAACGGGGCCGTCAGAATCCGAACCTTGGCGTGAAGCAGTTGCTGTTCGACTTCCTGTGCGATGATCGCGGCGATGCGCGGCTCGATTCCGGTCTCGCGCGCGAGCGCTTGGACGATCCGGTCGCGGTCCCAGGTGGCGAGCGTCTCATCGCTGGTTCGGACGAAAAGGGACAGAGCCGGCGGGGTTTCTCCGATCTCCTGCGCGCGTTCGGCGGATTCCATCTCCTGGAGAAACGTGTGCACGTCTTGACTGCGCAATTTGCGGAGGCGCGCCCGACGTTCCCGGTACCGGATGTATTCGAGCGCGGTGGTCCTCTCGCCCATTTCAATCAGGACCCGCTCGACCGCGTCCTGCACTTGCTCGACGGTGGGCGGCCGGGTCTTGACATTCTTCATGAGATAGATGGACACTCCCGAAGCGAGGCTCTCCGCGCGGTCCCGGTCGGCATTCCCAACCGCTTCCGCCGCCCGGAAGATCGCGTCCACTATCTTGGGCTTTTCGAAGGATACCTCCCGTCCATCGCGCTTGAGGATGGACTGAATCGGTCGGAGCGTTTCGCCCAACGGCGCCGGAAAAGCGAGTTGTGCGTCGAACATCCCTTCGTGAGAAGGCTCGCGCTCCGATACATCCGAGCGGTTGTATTCGGCAAGGCTCATCGGTTATGAAAATGCATCCTCGTGCAGACACGCCCGTAGGGAAAACGTGGGAAGAGCAAAGTGTAGCGAATGGCGGTGAAGAAAACAACGGTCCGAAGTGTGACGTATGAAGGATGAACGGGTTGGGGTTACGACAGCAGTGTTTTGAGTTCGGTCATGAATTCGCTGAGGTCTTTGAACTGGCGGTAGACCGAAGCGAATCTGACGTAGGCGACCTCGTCGAGTTTCTTGAGTCGGTCCATCACGGCTAGTCCGATGGCTTCGGTGGCGACCTCGTGTTCGGTAGAATTGAAGAGGGAACGTTCCACGTCGTCGATCAGGGCCTCAACTTGCTCGAGGCTGACCGGGCGCTTCTCGCAGGCCTTGAGGATGCCGCTCTTGATTTTCCAGCGGTCGAACGGCTCGCGTCGGCCGTCCTTCTTGATGACCATCTGCGCTACTTCTTCGATACGCTCATACGTGGTGAAGCGCCGACCACACTTCAGACATTCCCGGCGCCGACGTATCGAGTCCCCCTCTTTCGAGGCCCGCGAGTCAACGACTTTTCCTTCGGCGTGATTGCAGAATGGGCAGCGCATACTAGACTATACCCCTGGCCTCATTGTGACGGGCCCGACCACTACAGAGTGTCACGAATTAGAGTATACCTCAAGATATTGTGCTTTGCACTGTAGCATACTCGATTCAAGGCGTCAAGAAGAATGAAAGGCATGCTTCGCCGAAGGTGCTGGTGCGTTGGCATGCAAGGCGGCCGAGTCGGTCCGGCAGGGCCCGTCGCGCGGCGTGTTCAATCACCAACAGACCGTCTTCGGCTATTAACTGTAGCGATTCCAGTCTGACGACCAATTCCTCGTAATCACTGAACCTATATGGCGGGTCTGCAAAAACGATATGGTAGGGTAAGCCGTCTTCCTCGACGCGAGACAATTCACGTGGCAGGTGAAGCCACTTTACTACCGCCTTTTGAGACAATTGGGTCGCGATTAGATTGCGAGCGATCACTTGCAGGGCCTGCGGGCTGTTGTCTACGAATACCGCCTTCGCCGCGCCGCGACTGAGGGCCTCGATGCCGTTGGCCCCCGTGCCTGCAAAAAGGTCCAGAAACCGTGCAGAAGGCAGCCTTGGCGCGAGAATATTGAAGAGTGATTCGCGGGCGCGGTCTAAGGTGGGACGAACGTGAAGACCTTTTGGCTTCTCAAGTCGAATACCACGGGCTGTTCCCGCGATGACACGCATAAATCGTCCTCAGTAATATTCCCCATCGCCGTCCAAGACAGGCTGTGGATAAGATGTTAGTAACTTCTTAGTGCCGATTCAAAGAATTACCAATAACCCAGAAACTCTGGCGTGGGGACAGGGAGAAAACGGCGACAACTGCATATGAAACGTAAGAATACTACGACTTTCTGCCTAAGTTGGCTCAAATAATTGACTTAGGCAAGATCGCGCCTGACTATTTCGCAGGCTGTGGAAAACTGCCCTTAGAATGGAGAATCGAGGATTACCGACGCATCCGGAATGGTAAGTCTTGCGGTTGAAAGGGCTTCGAGTCGGTCGGAACGATTTGGTCTCGCCAAAAGCTAGGCTCGGTGGCGTCCGGCTTCTCGGGCTTCTTTCAGGGACTCGAGTCTGGGTACCGAGTACGTACCCATGTTCATCTGGTTAAACATGCTGACCTCGGTTGAGTAGGCCTGAGCGTTCTCGAGGCTGATTTTGCCCGCCTTGTAGAGTTGATGGAGGTACTCCTCGAACAGAAATGAATGGGATATGGTCTGCTGCATGCCGACCCGGATGGCATCCGTATCGCCGGCGATGACGCCGTCACTGATAGGCTTGATATCGTTGAACATGAATTCGAGGGCCGGGAGGCGTCCGCCGCCAACCATGGGAACGAGGCGTTGGCAAATGACGCAGCGCAGGCAGTCGCGCAATTGGAGGCGGACCAGGTCGCGCTCGACGGGGTCGAAGAAGCTGACGATACGGTTGACTACTTCGGCCGCGGTGTTGGAGTGCAGGGTGCTGATCACGAGATGACCGGTGGCCGCGGCGTTGATGGCGGAACGAATGGTGTCGGGGTCGCGCATTTCGCCGATGACGATGACGTCGGGGTCGTGGCGGAGGGCGCCGGTGACGGCGTCGTTGAAACTGTTGACATCTACGCCGAGTCCGCGCTGGGAAATGAGGGATTTTTTGTTCACGTGCACGTACTCGACGGGGTTTTCGATCGTCAGGATGTGCAGCGTATTGTTGCTGTTGATCCAGTCCACGAGCGCGGCGACGGTGGTGGTTTTCCCGCTGCCGGTCATACCCGTCACGAGCACCAGGCCGTGGTGCAGGCTGGCCAGTTCGATCATGGTTTCCCGGGGTACGTTCAAGTCTTCGAAGGATGGGATAACTTCCGGCAGAAAGCGGAAAGTGAGATGTGGCGCGCCGGCTTTGATGAAGGCGGAAACACGGGAATAGCCGAGTCCGACTTGGTGGAAGTTGAAGCTGGCTTGCTTCTTCTCCTGGTACGTGGCCCACTCCTGATCGGAACATACTTCACGCACGAGGGCGAGAATTTGCGCGGCGGAGAGGGGTCCGAGGAGATCGGAGCGGTGGGTTTCATTGTCAATGCGGAAGATGGGAGGCTGACCGGGCGAGAGATGCACGTCGCTGGCCTTGTATTGAATCATCGCCTGGAACAGCATTTCGACGCTGACGTGATCAATGCGGTAATTATCCCCGCGAATCCGCCAGACTTCGGGCAAGGCCACGCCCGCGGTGAGCTTGTCCACGGCCTCTTTAGCGCGCTCGGAGGGGGCGGCGCCCATGGGTGGGCAAACGAGCACCTGCCAGCCGCCTTCTTCGTTCATTGCACAGACATCGGTGTACTCCGCCGCGACGGCACGCAGAGCGTCCAACGTGGGACCGGTAACGCGCAATCGCAACACAAAGGTCTCGAAGTCGCCGTTGAAATCGCTGCGCTCAGCCACGACCTCGATGCCGGGCGCACGCGCTGCTACCTTGCGGGGCAGACCGTAGTTTTTTTGCAGTTCAAGCGCGGCCACGGCAACCACGTTGCGCACACTCTTCTGGTGGCCTAGCCCAAGGACGTTTTCCGTCATGGGTCTCCTTCCACCTCGTGCCCGGGGAAAGGCAAAGGACAACTTCGCCCAATTCACCGAGCCCTAGTCGGCGGCTATGATACGGGGGGCACGCGCCGGAATCAACGGGGATGCCGCCCGGTCGAACCTGTCGCACAATCCGGACGCGTCAGACTGGTCCGACGAACTGAACAGAGCGACGCCGCATGACGCGGCCCCTTAGCGATCAGTGGCCTTCGAGCAGTTCAAGCGTGATGTTGCGGAACTCGATGGGCGCGCCTTCGCTTTGGAGGCCGAGGTAGCCTTTGGTGACCGTTGTTTCCGTGGCCTCATTCTGCAGGAGGCCGTTGATATACAGCTTGATGGTATTGCCCTTGCAGACGGCCTCGTACTGGTTCCACTCGCCCAAGGGCTTCTCGTTGTGCGGCGATTTCTTCGGCACCCGGCGCTCTTCCTGGTTCACGTGCTCCTTGAAGTCCGCGCCGCCGATGACCCAGAAATCCGCGGCATTCTCATGTTGTAGTTGTCCTTCGATGCTTTTCGGCCAGACCATGTCGTCGCCGGAGATGTGCATCAGGAGGCCGCTGTTGCCGCCTTTCTCCGTCCATCGCCACTCGAAGCGAAGCCGGTAATTCTCGTACTCCTTCTCGGTGCGCATGTAGCCCGCCGGCTTACCGTTACAAAGGACGACGCCGTCGCGAACCTCCCAGACGGTCTTCGGGTCCACGTTAGGGTCCGGAATGAACAGTTTCCAGCCCGTGAAATCCTTACCATTGAAGAGCGAGACCGTTTTTCCGGCTTCGGCCTGTCCAGCTTCTTCATCTTCTTTCTTCTTTTTCTTCTGGGCAGTGGCGGGAACCGCAATAACCAAGAGAACGATCAGCGTATAAAACCATAATTTGCGCATGACGGGCCCTCCTCTTTTCGATGCCAATTCCGCCAGCCTACCGATTGAATCAAGAGAAAAGCAACTGTCCGTGACAACGAGTTTGCTGTAAGCGACACCACAGATTGACTACAATGCTTCCCATGGCGCAAGCGCAGCAACCGGAGATTTGGTCGGTCAGCCAGTTGACGCGGCGGGTGAAGAGTCTGCTGGAGACCGAGATCAGCTATGTCTGGGTGAGCGGGGAGATTTCGAATTTCCGGGTGTCTCCGGCGGGGCATGCGTATTTCACGTTGAAAGACGCGGAGAGCCAGGTCGAGGCGGTGATGTTTCGGGGAAAGTTCATGCAGGTTAAGTTCGGGCCGGAGAATGGTCTTGAAGTCATCGTGCACGGGCTCGTGACGGTTTACGAGAAGCGGGGCTCGTATCAGATCGTGTGCGAGGAGATGCAGCCCAAGGGGATGGGAGCGCTGCAATTAGCGTTCGAGAAGCTGCGGCGGAAACTGGAGGCGGAGGGGCTGTTTGATCCGGCGCACAAGAAGCGGTTGCCGTTGCTGCCGAAGCGGATTGGTATTGTGACTTCGCCGACGGGCGCGGCGATTCGCGATATCCTCAACGTAATTCAGCGGCGTTTCGCGAACGTGCATATCCTGCTGTTTCCCGCGCGGGTACAGGGCGAGGCGGCGGCGGAGGAGATCGTGGAGGGCATCCGTGTGCTGGACCGGTGGGGGGTGGACGTGATGATCGTGGGACGCGGCGGCGGTTCTTTAGAAGACTTATGGCCGTTCAACGAGGAAGTAGTCGTTCGTGCGGTGTACGAGGTGACCACGCCAGTCATTTCGGCAGTGGGGCACGAGATTGACTTTACACTCTGTGATTTTGCGGCGGATGTGCGCGCGCCGACTCCGTCGGCGGCGGCGGAACTGGTGGTACAGGAACAGGAGAATCTGTTAGCCCAGGTGCGTCAGCTTGGACAGCGACTGGGCAAGGGTCTGCGCGGATACTTGGAAAGAGCGCGCCATCGGCTCCGGCTCGCCCGGTCGAGCTACGTCTTCAAGCGCCCGGCCGAGATCGCGCGGCAGCGGCGCCAGCAGACGGATGAGTTACGCATGCGGTTGGAAGCGGGACTTCGTGGGCTGGTGACGGAGCGAAAGGTTCGCTTCGAGCGCGCCCTTCATGCGCTGGCGTTGCTGTCGCCGGCGAATCAGTTGCAGCGGATGCGGGAGCGCCTTGCGGGAAATCGGGTGCGCCTTGTTCAAGCGGGAACGAGCCTGTTGGAACGATTGCGCGGGCGCCTGGGCCCCGTGCTGGCCAAGTTGCACGCACTGAGCCCGCTGGCGATCCTGTCGCGCGGTTATACGTTGGCGTGGAGGCTGCCGGAGCGTGCCTTGGTTCGGGAGGCGAAGCAGCTTGCGCGAGAGGACAAGTTGCTGCTTAAATTCGGGTCGGGCAGTGCGGTGGCTGCGGTAGAAACCGTCGAGGGAACGTCCCATGGCTGAACCCAAGTTCGAGAAAGACCTGGAACGACTGGAAAGTATCGTCGAAGCGCTGGAAGAAGGCGGCTTGTCTCTGGACGAATCCTTGAAACGGTTTGAAGAAGGAATCAAGCTCGCGCAGCGGTGTGAAAAGGCGCTGACCGAGGCCGAGAAAAAGATTGAGATTCTCACTAAGACCGCCGAAGGCAGAATCGAAGCGAAGCCATTCGGTGAAGAAAGCGAGGGTAACTCGGGGGAGGAAACCGATTCCAACGAGTCGCCGGCCAAGGAGAAGGGAGAGGAGGGAGAACTGCTGTTTTAGCCCGAATTCGTCCAATTCTAGGCAGTGTGGACAGATGAGAATTCGGCTCCGGGGCACGCGCCAAGGAAAGCCGCGGTAAATACTTCTCGCCCCGCCTGACCTGAGGCACGAGTCACGCTTCGTGACAACAGAATTAGGCAACGGCTGGATTTCGAGCGTTTTGAATCGTGATCGTGGGATTGGGCGAGGGTGGGGGGACGGGAAGCCGCTGTTGACAGAGTAGTTCTACGTGTTCCTTCATTGCCCACTTGGCTTGATACAGGCAATCCTCGATTGAGTGGCCGACGCCTGTGAACCCTTCCAGGTCGGGCGAATAGAATCCGAAGAAATCGGGCTCCTCAGTGGCTTCGATTACCAGCGAATAGGGCAGTTCAATCATCAGTGATTTCCTCACCAGAGTAATTCAGCCAACCGTTGTTTGCAACGGTACGCTCGGCATGTCGCATTGTCAATAATGGAACTTGAGTAGATTCCAGTGAAGAAGAAACCAGATGAAAGCTACCGCGGAGACGCTTAGCAGGGAGTGGTAGAGGCGAGTCGCGAGCAGGGCTTGACGTTTCAGCCAGAGTGTGATGGTTGTCAGCAGTAACGCGGCCGTCAGGATCAGGTTTGCGACCGGCATATAGAGCAAGGCGACCAGCGGCTTCGGCATTTGGTACTGGACTTCTTCGCGCCACAGTATAAGCGTCGCGGCCAAGCATACGAGAAACAGAAGGTTCAATCCGCTGACGGCATAGGCACAACGCCAGGCGCGTCGCACCGCGGGCGCGGGCGTCGTGACAGGCTTGCGGAATCGTCGGACGATTGGCACGATGAGTAGCGTCACCAGAAAAACGAAAGCAGTTCCCCCGCAGAGGGCGAGATGGAACTGCCGTTGTTCGTACCACGCCAGGCGCTCGAAGGCCCAGGCGGTGCTGCGGCCTGCGAAGAGGTGCGTAACGCGGCCTTGTGAGTCTTGACGGAACGCGACGTGGCCGCGGCCGGAGTCGAATTGAAAAAGTAGCGGCTCGACCTCGACGAGGTGGCGACCGTCCAACGTGATGCCGTCGTCGGAGTTTGCAGTGACGACGGTTTCCGGCACTTTTCCGATTAGTGCTTCGAGCTTTTCGAGGCCGCGGTGCCCATGGCGGGAGACGCGATAAGTGCCGGCGAAGGTACTCGCACGTTCGCGCGATGCATTAGGCATTGGCGCGGGCGCCGGCGGCTTTGATACGGGAAAGTAGTGATCGAAGAAATTTTCGACCAAGCGTTCACGGGCAATAGTGCTGTCTTCGATGTTGTAGGCGACGAAGAATCCGAGATTCTGTTCCGGGGCCAAAATCAGCAGGCTTGTGAAGCCATAGGTGCCGCCGTCGTGCCACAGGATGCGTTGGTCGTTGTAGTACCGCTCGAGGAACGCATAGCAGATGCCCGCCAATTTCGGATGATGTGTAAAATGCCGGCGATGCATTTCCTCGACCGTTGTCTCACCGAGGATCGAGGTATTTTCGTAACGGCCGCCCTGTAGATGCGCAATCATGAAGCGGGCCATATCG
>JACQVH010000065.1 GCA_016209895.1 Candidatus Hydrogenedentota bacterium
CTCGAAAACCATTAAGCGACCCGCCCGAAAGAAAACGAAGGTGGCGCCACCAACATCGGACGTCGTGGAGAAACCTTAGTGCGACAAGAAAAACCAGCCTTTCGATTTCAATCGAAAATCGCAAATAAGAAATCGGAAATTTCCCCGTTCCTCACCGCACTACTCGTGCTTATATCCCTTTACTCGTCCGCGCAAGACTCCGGGGACGCCGCGGCGAAAAACGGTGAGCAGGCCCGCCGTGCATTCCTCCAATGTTGGCGCTACGGCCAGGGTTGGCTCGAACACGCCGATCCGACCAGCGGGCTGCTGCCGCGCAATCTCTCCCGCGACTTCTACTGGAACGCCCGGGACGCCGCAGCGGATAACTATCCATTTCTGGTCCTGACCACCTTCTTCACCGATCGTTTCCTGTTCGAGGGCCGCATGAAGATCATGCTCGAAGCCGAGCAGCGGCTTTGCAATCGCGTGGACCGTCTTCCCGATGACTTCGTCTTCGCTACGCAGTCCTTTCGGACGCCGGAAGCGAAACTCAGTGACCTTATTTTCGGTGCCAGCGAGTACGTCAAGGACGGTTTGTTGCCGCTCACCGAGTGGCTGGGCCCCAGCCCCTGGGCGGACCGAATGATTGGGCTGGTTGATGACGTCTGGAAACACGCGGACATCGAGACCGAAGCCGGCCCAGTTCCCGCACAGTCACACGAGGTGGCCGGCGATCTCATGCAGAGCCTCTGCCGGCTCTACTGGATGACCGGGAACGATCAATATCGTGAATACGCCTTCCGTCTCGCCGATTATTTCCTGATATATCATTCGCCGATCGAGGTAGACTCGCTGCAACTGGACGATCACGGCTGTGAAGTGATCGGCGGTTTATCCGAGGCCTACTTCCTTGCGGCGCAGAAGGCCCCGGATAAGCATCGCCAATGGCAATCTACCATGCACAAGATTCTCGACCGGATACTCGAAGTGGGTCGCGATCAGAACGGATTACTCTACAGTCGCGTGAACCCCAAAACCGGCGAGAAGCTGACCGACGACATGACCGACAACTGGGGTTACAATTACAATGCCTTTCTCGTCGTCGCCGACCTGGACAACGAGCCGCGATATCGCGAGGCCGTCGAATTCGTGCTAAAGAATTTGCCGAAAGTGACGGACTACGATTGGGAGCGGGGCAGCGCCGACGGCTACGCCGATTCGCTTGAAGGCGGACTAAACCTGATGAATCGAATCTATCTACCGGAAGCGGTCGAGTGGGCGGACCACGTCGTCGAGAAGATGCTGGCCATTCAGCGCGACACCGGTATTGTAGAAGGCTGGCACGGCGACGGCAACTTCGCGCGCACGGCGCTGATGTACGCCCTCTGGAAAACCCAAGGCGCCTACCTCGAACCGTGGCGAGCGGACTTGCGCCTCGGCGCGGCGCGCCACGAGGACGGCACGTTTCACTTTCAAGTCAGCGCCGATTGGCCTTGGTCCGGCAAGATTCGTTTCGATATTCCGCGTCACGCCGAATACCTGCACCTGCCCGCCGACTATCCTCGACTGAACCAATTCCCGGAGTGGTTCACCGTGCCGAAAGAAGGCGCATACGAATCCAATCAGGGAGAGCTACCGGCGGCGCAACTGCGGGAAGGAATCGCCGTGACCGTACAACCGAAAGAGCCGGTCAAAGTAACCTTGAAACGGAAATCGTAATCGTGCGGTCACAATGGTCGCGACGACGGTTCCTCGCAACGGCTACGACCGTGGCCGCGGCGGCGGGAACGTCTTGGGGTGAGACGATGAAAAAGCCTTTGGTTTGCGCGTTCTCGAAGCACCTGCAATTCTTGGACTACGCCGCACTGGCGAAGAAGTCCAAGGAGCTGGGTCTGGACGGATTGGATTTGACCGTGCGCAAGGGCGGTCACGTCGAGCCCGCGAACGTGGCCCGCGATTTACCGCGCGCTGTCGAGGCCATCTGCGCCGAGGGCCTCGAGGTGCCAATGATCACGACTAATCTGCACCGGGGTGACGACCCCGATGCGCGGCCGATCCTCGAAGCGGCGTCGCGCCTCGGCATTCCCTACTTTCGCATCGGCGGCCAGAACTACGCCAAAGACGCGCACCCCGCCGACCAACTGCGCACATTCACCGAAGAAGTCCGCAGCCTGATCGGGCTTGCCGAGGAATTCAATATGACCGCCGGATACCACAACCATTCCGGGTACGACAACGTCGGCGCGCCGCTCTGGGATCTCTACCTTATGATTCGCGACGTTGGCTCGTCCCGCCTCGGCTCGAACCTTGATATGGCTCACGCCGCCATCGAGGGCGCTTACGGGGCTTGGGAAATCAACGCGCGGCTCCTCGCGCCCTACGTGAAAATGATGGCCGCCAAAGATTTCGTCTGGGACGGCGACAAACCACGCTGGGTTCCACTCGGTACCGGTATTGTGAAATCGGCCGCGTTTCTGAAGATTCTCCGCGAAGCCGATTTCCACGGGCCGATCTCGATGCATTACGAATACGACATTAAGTCTCATGACGAGATGCTCGAAGAAGTGCGAAAGTCCGCGCTGACGCTGCGCGCGGAACTCCAACGCGCCGGGTATGAGTGACGATGGACGCCTTCCTCGCGATCCTTGGTTGGCTTCTCTTTACCCTGACCATCGTCGTAGGCTTGTGTCTCGACGTCCTGGGACTGTTCGGCAACTGGATCATTCTCGCGGCGATAGCGCTCGCTTGGTTCCTCACCGGATTCGCGCACTTTACTGGCACGGGCCTGATCATCATGGCGGCGCTGGCCGTGCTTGGCGAAATCATCGAGATGCTTGCCGCCGGCTACGGCGCCGCGAAGTTCGGGGGCGGGAAAGGTTCCGCCGTAGCGGCGTTAGTCGGCTGCATGCTGGGCGCGGTCATGGGCACGCCCCTCCTTCCGATCGTGGGCACTCTCATCGGCGCATGCGCGGGTGCCTTCACCGGCGCCGCCCTCTACGAATATATCGCCCACGAACGCCCAATGCACGGCGCCATGTGGACCGGCCTCGGCGCCGCCCTGGGACGCGTCGCCGGCCTCTTCGCCAAACTCTTTATGGGTTTCGGAATCCTCCTCGTCGCCGCCTTGACTTACCACCCTGGGTAGACAGAGCCCGCGGATGGAACCCCATTACGCCAAGATTCCACCGGACCAACTCCCGCCGCGGCCCCGCAATCCGGTCCACGTCGTCCTCGACAACATCCGTAGCGCCTTCAACGTCGGCTCGATTTTCCGGACCGCCGACGCGGGCGCGGTCGAGCGCATCCACCTCTGCGGTATGACTGCCTACCCTCCCAATAATAAACTCGCCAAGACGGCGCTGGGCGCGTTCGACTACGTCCCGTGGACCTACTGCCGCGAGGTCATCACTGCGATTGAAGTCCTTCGCCAGCAATGCATCCCGATTATCGCCATCGAAACATCGCCAAACGCGAAGTCCTACGCTGACTATCCTTGGCCGCAACCCGTGGCGATCGTCTTTGGCAACGAAGTCCGCGGCATCGCGCCGGAGACTTTGCGCCAATGCGACGCTACCGTCTGCATCCCCATGTATGGCTACAAAAACACCATCAACGTCGCCACCACTTTCGGTGTCAGTCTCTTCGAAATCCTGCGCCACTGGGGCGCCCTCGACTGGACCAACCGAAGCCCCGCCTACGGTAGAGACCTGCCATGACGACCTAGCCGCCGAGATTTGATTTCACACGGTGCTCTGTGTGACACTTTGTGTGGAGGGTATCATCATGGCCACCAATCTGGAACTCGATGACAAGCTGATCCGCAAAGCCGTGCGGCTCGGCGGTCACCGGACAAAGAAGGCCGCGGTCACGAAAGCCTTGGTGGAATATGTCCAGCACCTCGAGCAACAAAAGGTCCTCTCGCTGTTTGGGACCGTCGAGTACGATGCCAACTATGACTACAAGGTGCAACGCAAGAAAGGATGAAAGTGCTCGTGGACACCAGCGTGTGGTCGCTTGCGCTCCGAAGAAGCGCTCCGCGCACTGCCGAGATTGGCGAGTTGACGAGATTGATTAACGACCGCCGCGTCGTTGTTATCGGTCCGATCCGACAAGAACTTCTGTCCGGCATCCGAGGCGAGTTACAGTTTGAGCGGGTCGAGCAACAGTTGGCCGCATTTCCCGACGTTCCCACCTCTACCGAGGATTACTTGACGGCCGCCCGTTATTTCAACACGTGTCGAGCCGCGGGGGTTCAAGGTTCCAACACAGATTTTCTGATCTGTGCGGTCGCGGTCAATAACCGCTTCTCCGTCTACACTACAGACCGCGACTTCCGCCGATTCGCAAGGCATATCCCGCTATTTCTGCATGGCATCGAAACGTACAAATCCCCGCACTGATCAGCTTAGAGACGGATGCACTGCGTTCGTCATCGCGAGGAACTAAGGATTTGTATCGCAGTGCATCCACTGGTAGATTAATACTCGCACGAGTATCCTGATGGATGACAAAGTTGGTTCGAAAAACGACGTATCAATTCGGCTTACGGATGAGCGTTGGGCACATATCACGGAAGAACACTGCGAGCTTGCGGGATTACGGGCCGAAGTTCTTGAAACTGTTTCCGCACCGCACCAGATCCTTCTGGGCACTCGCGGTGAGATGATCGCCGTTCGTGAACTGGAGGTAGGTAAATTTCTTGTCGTGCCGTATCGTGAGTCTGGGAAGGATGGATTCATTATTACCGCATTCCTTACGCGTCGTGGTGAGTCGCTGCAAAGGAGGAAGCAACTATGGCTATCGTAACGGTGGAAGAGTACATCCGCATGATCCCCGCGGTAAAGCACGCGCCGCAGCGATACTTGTGGTCTTCGTACGATGACGAGGCGGACGTCTTGTATGTGAACTTCAAGAAACCAAGTCACGCCGACGACAGTGAACTAACCGACGACGACGTGATCGTGCGCTACGAACAAGGACAGGTCGTCGGCCTCACAATCCTCAATGCCAGCAAACGATTGCCGGGTATGTCGGAGGGGAAAACCTGACACACGCAATCGTGCCAATCTCTCGCTCTGGAATGTGCACGATGACCCTAGAAGAAAAGATACACCGGCATGAAGCCTTCTGGCGGGGTGAAGGGCCGTCGCTTATTCTGATCCCCGGACCGGAACCTGCCGGTTCCGTGAATTATGCGCAACAATCCGCCGATCCACGGTTGATGTGGGAGTATGAAGTCAACCGGGCGCGGGCGGTCATTGATTGGCCGACCGATGGCATTCCCACGGCGCGGCCGAACTTGGGCGTCGTCTTCATACCCGCCATCGCTGGTCAGAACTATCGTCTGCGCGACGGCCAGATGCCGTGGCCGGGCGAACCGCTGACCGAAGAAGCCATCCGCGCCGTGTGCGACGTGGACGTGTCACGCTCCGAGATGATGGGGCGCGCGGCCACGTTTTACGCTTGCCACCGCGAGTCCGGAGAACACAACGTGATCGCCTATCACCCGGATACGCAAGGGGTATTCGATATCGCCCACATGCTTTACGGTAAAGGTATTTTCTACGACGTGATTGACGATGCGCGCGGCCACTGGGTCCACGAATTGCTCGACACCTGTCTCGACCTCTACATTCGCGTCTCCCGACACCTGAAACAATTGCTTGACCAATCTTCGACCACGATGATCCACGGACACGCGACCGCCCAAGGCGTCTATCTCCCCCACGCGGGCGTCCGCGTCAGCGAAGACACGGCCACCCTCTTCTCGCCTCGCACTATTGAAGAGGTCATCATGCCTTACGTCGAACGCGCCGCGATGCCGTTCGGCGGCGCGTTCGCCCATTTCTGCGGCCGCTGCGAGTTCCTGTTCGAGCAGCTTTGCCGCAGTTCCTGGATTCGCGCCATTGATCTGCAGCACGGCATGCATGACCCCCGCTGGCTCCTCGAACGGTGCGCGGAAAGCCGCACGGTACTCTACAGCCGCATCGAGGCGCAGGACGGCGAGACATGGCCCGACTACACGCGCCGCCTGGCGGGTCTCGTCAAAGAAACCGGCGCCCGTTGCGTCTTGCGTCCAACGGTCTACCCCGCCCATCGCGAAGAATGCGCCGCCATGCGCGACCTCTGGCACGAATTCACCGCATAATGCGGATACATAGCATTTGCTGACCACATAAACCGGTGCTATGCTCCCCTGCGCGAAGCAGGGACCACCGGAAACTGGAAACTATCCCGTCTATGCTCTATTACGGCGTCGGTTACTCGCCCGAATATTGGACCGCTGAGCAGGCCCAAGACCACCCCAGCCTGATGCGCAAGGCCGGACTCAACGTGGTGCGCATGGGCGAATTTGCTTGGAGCCGATTCGAGCCGGAATCGGGCCGGTACCGATTCGACTGGCTGGACTCGATCATTAGAGACCTTTACAAAAAAGGGTTGGCGACAGTTCTGAACACCCCCACCTGCACCCCGCCGCCTTGGGCTTACGCGAAACATCGCGGGATTCTGCGCGTAGACCGGCAGGGTCACCGCGGCCACGTCGGAACACCTGGCTACTGCTGCAAGAATGCGCCCGAATATCAGATGCTCGCCGATCAAATCGTCGAGAAGATGGCCCGGCACTTCGCCGAATTCGAAGAAGTGATCGGTTGGCAGACCGACTACGAAGTGGAAATACCGAGCGCTACCCGCTGCTATTGCGAGCACTGCGAAACGGCTTTCCGCCAATGGCTCGTCACGAAGTACGGCTCCACTGATGCCGTCAACGAGGCGTGGGGCGGCGCCTTCTGGTCTTTCGAGTTTCGCCAGTGGAATGAAATTCCGCTCCCGCGTGGTAGGTCGGCCCGATGCAATCCGGGCCATTGGTTGGATTTCGCGCGGTTCTCCTCCGACACCCAGATCGCGTTCCATAAGCGCCAGTACGAACTGCTGAAGAGCCTCTGTCCCAACCAGTTTGTCACCCACGGCCTGCGCTCGACCCTCCCGAAGAACGACGTTTACAGACTGGCTGCGCATCTCGACGTGGTTTCTTGCGACAATCATTCGGACGCGCAAGAAGACCCGTTACTCGCCTCGTACCGCCACGAGGCCGCCCGGTCTCTTAAAGGCAGTTTTTGGATTATGGAACAAGCGTGCGGCCCGACCGACTGGGCGCGCGCCGGCAGCCTGGGAGAAAGTCCGGAACCGGGCGAAATGCGGCGACGTGTCTGGCAGGCCATCGCGAACGGCGCGGAGGGCGTGCTCTACCAACGTTGGCGGGCCTGTCTGACCGGCGCCGAGCAGTACCGTCAAGGCATCCTTGACCACGACGGTGAACCACGCCGGCGTTATGCGGAAGTGCGCAAGACCGGCGAAGAATTGCTGAAAGTCCGCGCTTATCTGGAGAATGCCCGCGTGGACGCGCGGATCGCGCTGATCCTGAGTTACGAAATTCTCTGGAGCCTCGAACATCGGCCGGGGATTCCGAACTGGAGCTACGCGCGGCATTGTTTTGAACTGTATCGCGCGGTGAAACGAAGAGGACACGCCTGCGACGTGGTCAATCCGGACGTCGATCTTGCGAAATACAAAGTTGTGCTCGCGCCCTGTCTGACCATCGTGGATGACGCGCTCGTTACGCGACTTGGCGCTTTCGTCAAGGGCGGTGGCACACTGCTCCTTACTCCGCGCGCCGGTGCGTGTACGCCTGCCAACGCCATGACACACCGAACTCGGCCCGGACTCCTTACGGACTTGGTCGGCGCGACGGTCGAGGACGTGCGCGCTTATCACCGCGGGCAAACCCAGGAAATCACGTTTGCGCGTGGCGGATTGATCGCGCAGACTTGCACCGTCGGTCAATGGATCGAGATGCTGAAATGTACATCCGCCGAAGCCGTGGCGGAATACCGCACGGAACCGTTCGCAGGCAAACCCGCCATCGTCCGCCGGGAACACGGTCTGGGCGAAGTCCACTACCTGGGCGTGTACTTACCGACGGAGTCGTTGGAGAAATTTCTGTCCTATCTGCTCCCGGAGTATCCGGTAAAATCCATTCCCGACGGGGTCGAGATCACGCAGCGAAAAGGGGACGCCGGCCGCATCGTATTTATCATCAATCACCGCGCGGAACGACAGACGCTCGAGCTCCCCGGAAAAATGCAGGATTTGCTGACGGAAGAAATCGTAGGTCCGCAGGTAAAAGTCGCGTCACACGGGGTCTTGATTCTGCGAGTCTAGCCCGTCAGCGTAAGCCGTAGAAGCTGTTATCGGCGAGGACGCGCTTGTCGTTGGACATTGGAAATCGGTCCGGATAAGCCACCCACTCGACGTGTCCGTCCAGATATAGCACGTTGCTGCCGCCCGGTATATGGTTAAAGCTGACGCCGCTGGCCGCAAGAGTGAGACTGGATGGATCGCCGTAGGCATCCCACATCACCGGGACCAAGGCTTGCGGGTTGCCGGCGCTCGGTTTGAAGCCGGCGCTCGTCGTGAGAAGACGCTCGACTCCTTCCCGCAGTCGCATTACGGTCCCGCCCCCGCCGGTGCCCATTGCCGTCGGCGGCTTGGGAACCCATGCCGGCCACGTGCCCATCAAGTCGGCTATGACCAGGTCGTTGTTGAAATTCTTGATCAAGACCGGATCGTTCACATACAACACCGACAGCGTCCCATCCGGTGGCAGGGCGGTCATGACGCCCCACATGCCATAGTATTCCTGCACGGTGGTAACCGTGTAGCCCTTGTAACAATAAGACCGCCCCAACTCCGCGGAACGATAATAGTCCATCGAGTCGGGACGGTTCTCATCGCGTGCCTCGAGTATCCAGGCGCTGAAGTCGCCCTGGTTCGGTAAGCGACCCCGGACCAACTCTCCGGCCCCGTTGTAGCCGGTGTCGGACGGACAGCGCGCGATGCTCAGATCGCTCAGGTATTGCGGCACCATGGCGGCGGCCGGCGCACTGAAGAGCAGCGCGCCATTGGAATTGGCGTACGGCGCGCAGGGCGGCAGGTAACGTTTCCACTCGGTGGCATACATCTTGAACGCGGTGCTGAATTGCTTGAGATTATTCACACAGGCCGCACGTCGCGCCGCTTCGCGCCCTCGCGACAAGGCCGGCAACAGGATGATGCCCAACACGGCCAGGATCGCCAGGACGACCACAAGTTCCGGCACCGTAAAACCCCGACGCTTCATTCGTACCTCTCCGCCAACCCCCAGAGCAGCCTGTCAGCCGTATCCCAACGTCAGTATACGGTGAATCGCCCTCAAATGCCAATCCCGCGCTCCGCCGGGATGCTCCCGGTTTAACCGACAGATTTGAATTGTTACAATGCGCGGAAGGAAAACCGCTTCGAGTATGTTGGTCACCTTCATCATTCCCGTTTACAATGAACGGGACACTCTCGAGCCGCTGGTGGCGGGGATTGCAGAGCACATCGGCCCGCACGAGCACCGCGTCCTCTTCATTGATGACGGCAGCACCGACGGTTCCTTCGAGGTCATGGCGCGACTGCGCGAGCAACTCCATAAGGTAGACATCATCCGGTTCCGCCGCAATTTCGGCAAGTCGGCCGCACTGGCCGCCGGTTTCGCGCGGTCTTCCGCCGAACTGGTCTTCACCATGGATGCCGACCTGCAAGATGACCCCAAAGAGATTCCTCGATTCATCGAGAAGCTGAACGAAGGACACGATCTAGTCTGCGGGTGGAAAAGAATCCGGCATGACCCATGGCACAAGACCATCCCCTCTCATTTCTACAATCGCTTCGTGGCGAAATGGTTCGGGGTGCCGCTCCACGACGTCAACTGCGGCTTCAAGCTCTTTCGGGGGGAAGTTGTGCGAAAGATAAGACTGTACGGAGACATGCACCGGCTGATCCCGGTGCTGGCCTCGCAACTCGGTTACCGGGTCGCGGAAATCCCGGTCGAGCACCATCCCCGACGCTACGGAACTTCCAAGTATGGATGGGAACGACTTTCGCGGGGCGCGCTGGATGTGTTCACGCTGATGTTCCTGAACCGCCATGCAGACGCGCCCGGCCACTTCCTGGGAAAGCTCGGGCTTGGCCAGTGGGGCTTAGGTGTGCTCGCGATGCTCGCCTCCACCGTGTCGAAACTTTGCCTGAACCGGGGACTCTGTGCGGCAGCGCTGTTCCTGGCCGCCGTCATACTATGGGTCGGCGGGACCATCTCCTTGGGTCTGGCCCTGACGGCCGAGTTGCTGGTCCGGCGCTCTGCCGGGGTAGATACCGCGGCGTTTATCGCCGAGGAGCGCATCGGGCATTAAAGGACCGGCTCCGGCACTGTACCGTCGTCGTGGGCCTCCCACCAGTCCAACCGCGATAGGGCGTTCCAGTAGGCGCGTTCAAAAATGAGGGAGAATTTCTTCAGGCTGAACGGCTTGTTAATATACCCGTCGGCGCCGGCCCGCAACGCCTCGGACATGGGAAACTCCTCGTCATAGGCGGTCATGAGAATAATCCCCAGAGTGGGGTAGTTCGCGCGGGCAATCTTCAGGAATTCGAACCCGTTTACCCCCGCCATTTTGATATCGCTGATTACCAAATCGTAGGTGGAATCGCGCAACGCGTCCAACCCTTCGCGCCCGTTCAGACGCATCTCGACCCCGTACCCTTTCCCTTCAAGGTAGGCCCCGAGCACCTCGACAATGGAGGGATCGTCGTCAACCACCAAGACTCTGAGGTGGCGGATCAATACGTCTCCTGCGCCAGCCGCTGCGCCTTAATCTTCATTAAGCGGCTAGTATTAGAACGCTCCATCTCGTCTAATTTATTCTTGATATACTTGATCGTTTCAATCATGCGTGGGATAAACGTGTGTTCCAGCGCGTTTACCCGTCGCCGCGTCTTCTCAATTTCGGCACTCAGCAATCGGACCGCCGCTTCCAGTTCTGCCATTTTAAGCAGTTTTGGCAAAAAGGCTTTAAGTTGCGCAATCGCCCGGTCCAGTTCCGACGAAGTGTGAATGAGTGAATAGCCGCCCGCGGACTCGCCGAAACTCACTTCCAGTCGCGGGATAAGCACGCTCATGATGCGTCGGGTCTTTTTCTCGATTTTGAGTTCCTGCCGGCTGTGTTCGAGTGCGTCTTCCGTAATCAGACGGGACGAGGTGACCTCGGCCAAGACGAAGAGTTTGAGCACGTTGGGCAGTTCGGCATCTACCGCGAGGCGGTATTCCTTGTACTCTTTGACCAGGTTCATGAATTCCTTCATCAACCCGTCCAATTTGTCTTTCAGCAACTTATGCCCGCGTTGAGCTACCAGCAGCCGCTTGCGCAGCCGCAGCAACTCCATTCGCGTCGGATTCACTGCCAACCGCATGCGTACCTATCCCTTTTTCGGATAATACTGGTCAATATATTCGTCACGGATGCGTTTGAGTTCGGAACGCGGGAGCATGCCGAGCAGTTCCCAGCCCAGGGCCAGGCTCTCTTCGATCGTCCGGTTCTCATGTTCGCCCTGCCGCACGAATCGGTCCTCGAACGCGTCGGAGAACTTCACGTAGAGGATATCCGTCTCGCTCAGGGCCGACTCTCCCAACACGACCGCCAACTCTTTCGCATTCTTGCCGCGCGCATACGCCGAGTAAAGCTGGTTCATCACGTTGGCGTGATCGTCGCGCGTTTTGCCTTTGCCGATCCCCTTGTCCTTCAAGCGTGACAATGACGGCAGCACGTCTACCGGCGGATAGATACCTTGCGCGTGGATCGGGCGGCTGATGATCACCTGCCCTTCGGTGATATACCCGGTCAAGTCCGGAATGGGGTGGGTCTTGTCGTCTTCCGGCATGGTCAGCACCGGAATCTGCGTAATCGAGCCGGTCTTACCCTTAATTCGACCCGCGCGCTCGTAAATTGTCGAAAGGTCCGTGTACAGGTAACCGGGATAGCCGCGCCGGCCCGGCACTTCTTTGCGCGCCGCCGAAATCTCCCGCAACGCTTCGCAGTAGTTGGTCAGGTCGGTCAGGATGACCAGCACGTGCATCGCTTTCTCGTAGGCCAGAAATTCCGCCGCGGTCAGAGCCAAGCGCGGCACCGCGATGCGCTCGATGGCCGGGTCGTCGGCCAGATTCATAAACAGTACCGCGCGCTCGATCGCGCCGGTTCGCTGGAAATCGGCGACGAAGAACTCCGATTCCTCGAAAGTAATCCCCATAGCCGCGAAAATCACTGCGAACTTTTCGCCCGTCTTGAGCACGGTGGCTTGGCGGGCAATCTGGGCGGCCAGCCGTGAGTGCGGCAATCCGGACCCCGAAAACAACGGTAATTTCTGCCCGCGGACCAGCGTGTTCAAAGCGTCAATCGTCGAGATGCCCGTCTGGATGAACTCGTTGGGATAATCGCGGGCGTACGGGTTCATCGGGTTCCCGTTGACGTTGAGCCACTTCTCCGGAATGATCGGCGCGCCGCCGTCAATCGGTCGCCCGAAGCCGTCAAACACGCGCCCCAGCATGTCTTGGGACACGCCCAATTCCAGGCCTTTGCCCAGGAACTTCACCTTGATGTCCTGAGGGGATAGCCCGCTGGTGCCTTCAAACACTTGGACCAGCGCCTTGTCGCCGTTGACCTCGAGCACGCGCCCGCGCCGGGCAACGCCGTTGGTGAGTTTGATGTCGGTCAGTTCGCCGTACGTAATCCCTTCCACGTCTTCCAAAAGGATCAAGGGACCGATAATCTGTTTTACGGTACGATACTCTTTGGTAATCACCTTGTCGCCCTCATCGTCTTCCCACGGCTCCGATCCCGTCCGGCTTAATACCGGGGTAAGTCGCGGATGGCCGCGGAAATCCGTGTTTTCAATTCATCAAACTGCCCTAATTGGTCTTCGGCAATCAGCTTCGCCTTCGCCACGTCGTCCAGTACTTCCAATTTCAACAACGGGTTCAACTCCGCTCCGGCGCCAAGCGCCGCGCGCGCATCGTCGTAGTAATGAAGGATGGCGGCGAGCAACGCGATCTGTTTTTTCAGCGAGGTATAGGAGTCGCGATCGTCGAAGGCGTTCTGATGCAGGAAGTCCTCTCGGATCATTTTAGCCGCCTGCATCAACAGCCGGTCATCGGCCGCCAGGGCATCCATACCAACGAGGCGCACCAATTCTTCCAGTTCTGCCTCGCGCTGTAGGAGCGCCATCGCGCGCTTCCGATGCTTCTCCCAGTCCGGGTCCAGCTTCTCGTTGCAGAATCGGTCCACCACCTCTTGATAGAGGGAATACGACGTGAGCCAGTTAATGGCCGGGAAATGGCGCGCGAACGCGAGTTTGTCATCCAATCCCCAGAAAACTTTCACGACGCGGAGGGTGGCCTGCACCACCGGCTCGGAGAGATCGCCGCCGGGCGGCGACACGGCCCCGATCAACGAGAGCGAACCCTGTCGGCCATCGGAACCTTGGCAGACCACGTAGCCGGACCGTTCGTAAAAGCCGGCAATGCGCGATCCCAGGTAGGCCGGATAGCCCTCTTCGCCCGGCATTTCCTCGAGACGCCCGGAAATCTCGCGCATGGCCTCCGCCCAGCGGCTGGTCGAGTCGGCCATTAGCGCAACCGAATAGCCCATGTCGCGAAAGTATTCGGCGATGGTGATGCCCGTGAATACGCTGGCCTCGCGCGCGGCCACCGGCATATTCGACGTATTCGCTACCATCACCGTGCGCTCCATCAGCGGCTCGCCGGACTTCGGGTCCTTCAAATGCGGGAATTCCATCAACACGTCCGTCATTTCGTTGCCGCGTTCGCCGCAGCCCACGTAAACCACAATCTCCGTGTTCGCCCACTTGGCCAATTGGTGCTGCACGACCGTCTTGCCGCTGCCAAATGGGCCGGGCACGCAGGCCGTGCCGCCTTGGGCCATCGGGAACAACATGTCAATCACGCGCTGACCGGTCGTCAGCGGGTCCACGGGCGGCATCTTGCGTTTCACCGGCCGCCCTTCACGCACCGCCCACCGCTGGATCATGTTGATGCTCGCCGGTCCGGCGGCGGTTTCGATCACCGCCACTTCGGTCTCGATGTTTCCTTGGACCGCGCCGATCTTCTTCACCGTGCCGCCTTTTCCCTGGGGGACCATAATTTTGTGCAACACGAGCTTGCTTTCCTGGACCGTGCCGAGGACGTCGCCCGGTTCCACGCGGTCACCCACGTTCGCTACCGGCACAAAGTCCCAGACATGCGCGCGGTCCAGAGCCGGGCGTTCCGCGCCGCGTACGATGAAATCGCCAAAGTCGCGCTGCAAGACATCCAACGGCCGCTGTACCCCGTCATAAATGGACCGAATCAGCCCCGGCCCCAGTTCCACGGCCAATGCTTCGCCGGTGCGGAACACCGGCTGGCCGGGACCGATCCCTTCGGTTTCTTCGTAAACTTGGATCGAGTAGTCGTCGCCGCGGATTTCGATGATTTCGCCGAAAAGTTTGAGTTCGCCGACGCGCACCATTTCATACATGCGGGCGCCGGTCAGTCCGCGCGCAACCACCAGCGGTCCGGAAACCTTAATCACTGTGCCTTGATCTGTGCTCATCTTTTCGCCTTTGCTGCCTGCTGCGTTACTCTTTGCCCAATAAGTCCACGCCGATGGACCGTTCCATCGCTTTCCGCATTTCCTCGAAACCGAAATGCCGGCTGCCCTCGTGTGTAGGAATCACGGTCAAAATGGCTCCGCTCACCTCGCGGAAATCGCGCAAGGATTGCGGCGCTTCGTTGGCCATACTCTCGGTGACGAGCACCAAGCCGACGTCGCTGTCGCGCGCCAAATGCATCAATTCCTTGTGCAGGCCCGCGCCGTCCTGCACCGGTACGACGTCCAATCCGACTCCTTTGAATCCGAGGATCAGATGGCGTTCTCCTATCGCTATGGCTCTAACCATGACATTCCCGCAATCGCTGCCGTAAGACCGCCGTGTCCGCGCGGTTGGTCCGGCCGCTGACCGCCAACTTCAAGTTGTAAGCCTCGGTCGCCAAAGCGGCCAAATAGCCGAAGACCCGCTCCGGTCCGAAAGTCTGGCCTTGGCTCCGCTTCGACATTTCGAGAAGATGGTTTGCCACCAATTGTTCGAAGCGTGGCACTTGCTCTTCTTCCGACTGTTCCGCCGCTTCCTGGAGCCGCAAGCCGAGCGTTCCCTTGACCACGCCGCCCCACTCCGTCGGATCGGGCGTGGCGATCACGTCGTTCAATAGGCTGGTGAGCTTCCCGATGGGCAGGAAATACTGCTGGTATACTCTCATTGACGGATTGGCCCGTACCACGCGCCACAACACCACGACCGCCCGCGCTAACACCAAGTCCTCGACATATGCCGAGACCAAAGGAATATTTAGCGCGGCGCTCATCGTCAACAATTGCCGCAAATACTCGCCGTCCAGCACAATGTCCATCACGGCACGGTGGCCGGTCTCGTCATGATCATCCAACAAAGCCGCAACGGCGTCGCGGAGCGGCGGCGGAAGTGCGGATCGATCGCCGCTCTCGACTTGGGCCAGTTTCTCCGCAGCCAGCGTGGCCGGATAAAATGGGAACGAATGCTGGTGAAGAATCGCCCGCTTCAGATTCAAGTAATCGCCCGGGAGCAGGAACAAATCCACGATCCGGGGATCGGGACAATCGTTCCGCAGGGACAGCATCTCTTCGTAAAAATGCCGGTCTACCACGCCGCTGAAATCGTCCCACGCCGCGCCCGGCGCCAGGGCATCACGCAGCACGGTGTCCTGGAGCAGGCGGAAGATATCCTCGGTCCGCGTCTGAGACACCAAGGACGTGAAAAACTCTTTGGTCAACCGCCGCGCCTCGAGCGCGTCAATACGCCCGCAGACGAAGCCCCACTTGTATTGGCCTTTTTTCAGTGCGATCACAAACGTTCTCTCACGCTACCCCGCGAACACGTCGGCGGCCACTTCCGGCGCCATTTCACGCTCCAGGTCGGTCAGCAGCGTGCTCAGGGTACGGTCCACCTCGTAGGTCAACCCGACAAACACAAACCCGCCCGGTTCCGGCAACGACTGGGTGTGATCAATACACAATTGGGCTTCGGCGCTCCGGTTCCGGTTTAAGTCCTGAATCAGGCGCGCGAAGACCTCTTTATCTTGGGGATGCACACGAACGGCCCCGCCGCGGTTGCCGGCCGCTTCCGCCAAATGCCGGCGCATCACACCCGCGTACTGGTCCGTCGGCCAGCGGAGGATTTCCCCCTTCGCCTGTTGGAAAATCTCTCGCAGGCGCACGTTGCGCTTCTCCAGGAGTTGCTTCCCGGCCGCGCCTTTGAATTGAATCAGTTTCCGCGCCAACTCGTCGTCAATCGCGCGGACTGCCGCCTGATACCGGCGCTCGGATTCATGTTCGGCCGCGGACCGTTGTTCCTTGACCTTCTGCTCGATCGCCGCTTTCGCCGCCTTCAAAACGTGATCGGCTTCCTTTCCGGCCACATCCAGGACAGCTTGCTGGATATTTTCCAGTGTCATCGTATTCGACCTGTGGTTAGTGAAGTGGATGGCGATTTACGCCGCCGCCGGTTTCAAAAATTCGAGTACGCCCGGATTCGTGAGCCAGAAGATGAACAGGATCGCCGCCAGCAAAGCCACCACCGCGTAAGTCTCAACCAAGGCCGGGAACAGGATTGCGCGTCCCGACTCTTCGGGCCGTCGCGCCACCAATGAAATACCGGCGGCCGACGCCTCGCCCTGGTACAAAGCGCTCACGAACTGAACCAGTCCCGCGCCGAGACCGACGAAGAACAGGGCCAGTCCCGTGCTGGGCGATATCTGTACCGTATGTTTAATCAGACCGGCGCTGTTGGCCATCATGAACGCAATGATGAAGCCGTAAAATCCTTGCGTCCCGGGCAGTGCGATCATGACCAGGAGTTGACCAAACAGGTCGGGTTTCTCCCGCAGGACTCCCGCCGCTTGTTGCGCGGCAGTCGCGATACCGCGCGCCGAGCCGCACCCGCCTAAGGCGAAGGCAAAGGCCGCCCCGGAAAAGGCCAAACCGCGCCCAATCTCTACCGAAATGTTATTCCACCCTGGATCCATCGTTTCTTTCCTCCGTTGCTCTCGTTTCCGTACCGACCCAACTTGTAATCCTTGAAAGCTAGGACGCCCCGGCGTTCCTATCACTCATGCCGTTTTCTTTAATATCGCCGTCGCCGTATCGAATCCCAATGGCCTAAACGGGCGCGCGCCGCCCGCATAAAAACGTCCGAAGAATTCCACAAAGATCAGACGCATCGAATGGACAAATGCGCCGAGGATGCTGATCAGGAAATTGAACACGTGACCGATGACCAGCGCCACGATGAACAGGACGATCCCAACATAGGGCACGTCGCGCAGCATGCCGGCCATCATATTGAACGATTGCGCGACGATGCCGGTGGTAAGTCCGAGGGCCAACAAGCGGCAATAGGATAGTGTATCGCCGATAAACGCCGTGCAGCCGTAGCTACCGACGATGCCGTAGAGGCTCACCACCCCGGTCAGCAAGCGGCCCGCGATCCCGGGCGAACTCCGGCCTTGCGTAAGAACCAGTCCGAGACTGCCCGCCACCACCATCGTCACCGCCACCGTAACCACGGGACGCGGCAGTTGGACAAACATCAAGCTGATAAGCATCACCATGCCCGGCAGCAGGATCAGCCAGAACAACCCGTCAAAAATGGCGGCGGCCCAGTCCTGCTGTCGAATCGCGCCGTACATTTTCAGCGCAATGCCGTAGAACTGATTCAACATCCCAATGCAAAGCGCGATGACCAGCGCCACAATCGGTTTGTCCATCGGGTCGAGCACGGCAAAAGTCCGCTGCAAGCGCAGCAGGACGTTGCCCTCTCCCAGGTATTCGGCGCGGTAAAGGTCCCCGAACCAGGAACCGAGGAGCGCCCCGAAAATCACCGTGCTGATCCCCGCATACAGAAAAATACGCGAGAAATTGTTCAGGCCGCGATATGCCTTGGTTTTTGCGGACAGGTATGCGCCCAGCGCCGTCAGCATAATGCCGTAGGCCACGTCGCTGAAGCAGATGCCGAAGAACAGGAAAAAGGAGACGAGGATAAACGGGGACGGATCGAAGGTCCGATACTGCGGCAGACCGAACAGGTCCACCAGCATTTGGACCGGGCGCACAAAATGCGGGAGCGAGAGGCTCACCGGGACACTTTCTTCGGGCGCGGGATTACTGACCGAATAGGACGCCTCCGGGAACGCGCGCCGCAGCGTCTCCTCGAGGCGTGGCAGGTCCTTTTCCCGGACGTACCCGGTCAGAAGCTGAACCCATTTGCCGGCGGCGCTGCTGGTTAGCGCGAGCCGTCGGTTCCGATTGCTCTCCCAGAAGGCTTTCAGCACGCCCAAGGCTCGCCGATGTTTAGACAAATCCAATACTTTGGTCTTGATCTGAGCGATTTGCTCTTCGCACTCGGCCAAGTCGCCCTTCAGTTCCCGCACGTGATCGCGGACCTTACCCGGGATTTCCGGAAGCGGGATTTCCTCGAACTCGTGGGCGGCCAGCGCCTTCCGGGCCGCTTCCTCGTTCTCCGGCTGGAATGCCGCGATAATCCGGAGCGGGTCGCCCAGCGTGGCGGCCAATTCCTTCACGGGCCGGTCTAGGTTCGCGCCCGCGTCTTTACGCAGCAATTGACCTGGAACCACCACGTCCCAGGCCAGCCATTTCCGGACAGCCTCGTCTTGGCCCAGCGCTTCGAGGTGCTTCGCCGGGATGAATCCCAGCAGGAGCCGAATCCGGTGGAGACGCTTCAAATCCTGTACCGAGAATGGAATGTCCTCGAACGCGGCCAATTCCTTTAGCCGATTCTGAACTTCGGAAATCTTCCGCTCGGCATTCCGCTGAATTTCATCCAGTTCGTGGGCGGTCGCGTAGTGCGCCTCGAGGTCGAAGCTTTGCAGGGTCTCCTGCAATTCCCGGGGCTCGATCACGAGCGGTAACGGCGTCAACCCTTCGAAGAATCCCTTCTTCTCCGGTGCGAAGGTGTCCAGCAGACTCAGTACCAGATTAATCTGTTGAAGATGGGTGTCGCTTTCCTCCGTCGAGACCTCCTGGCGCTGCAGTTTGCCCTTCGCCTCATCGAACTGCTCGAGAGCGTCTATGATCTCGACGATGCCGAGCTCGTGAAGAGTTTTGATCAGCCGTTGGACGGCGGTGGCCGGGCAGACAATCGCGACCTTTTTTATCGTGTCTATGGCCATGAATCACGAGTCACGAAGCCGGGAAACAATCCGGTCTACCTGGCGGCGGATAACTTCCTGGGGAATCCCCTCGAGTGCGCACAGCGCGGCTTGGAATTCGGCTTCGGCGGTCGCCAACGCCTGCCGATGGCGCGCCTCGGCCTCCTGCCGATACGCGGCGACACGTTGGTCGGTACCTGACGCCAACTCGCGGCGCAACGCGTCCACTTCCACTTCGGCCTGTCGTTCCAGGTCCTTCGCGGCCCGTTGCGCTTCCGCGACCAGTTGGTCGGCCTGTTCTTCAATCGAGAGTACGTTCTCTACGAGCGATGGCATATCCCATTCCTGCTTCTATGATGGACGTAAAGTGAGTGTGGTCAATGTTCGTTTGAAACCGTAAAACGCGAATCAGCCGCCATTTCCAACAGCGGGCCCGATTATCCCCACTACCAGTGCGCGGACCGATGCCCGCGCACAAAGATGGGAGACTACCCTAAATGACCCGGCCCGTGCAACTTTTCATCTCGGGCCATCGTTCTTGCGGCATCCCATCGCTGGCGAAACCGGCCAGCCATTTGTTAGAATCGTCGGACTATCAATGTAATGGCGTTTGGGACTAAACCTGTCAACGTGCCACCCCGGTATGTATTCCTGGGGCGGCAGCCGGAGTGAAATGGGACTCCTGTCAGCACAGATTGCGACCAAGAAACTGGTGCCGTTGTGCCGCCAGATGGCGAGCGCTTACGACGCCGGTATTCCCATTATCCGTACGCTGGAAATGGTCCGGGAAGGCGTCAAGGACCGGCAACTACGCGACACGCTAACCCACATCGGCGACGATCTGCGCCGCGGTTCGACGCTCGGAGAAGCCGTACGGAATCAATCCAAGTACCTGTCGCCGGTGCTGATCGAATTGCTGGCGAGCGGCGAGGCCGGCGGCAAACTGGATGTCATGCTGCGCGATTTAGCCGACTACTATGAAGACCGCCTCGAGATGCGGCGCCGGATCGTCGGCATGTCCATCTATCCCGGACTTCAGTTGGTGGCTGCCTGGTTCCTGGGCACCTTCGCCTTGCGAATTCTGGGCCGCGTGAGCGGGATCATGAGCGGTAGCACTGATTCGTTCAACCTGACCGCGTTCTTTCGCGACTACGTGATGTTTCAGGCCGCGGCGATGACGGCGTTCGCGATAGTCGCCGCTGCGTGCATATTGCTCGCCCGGGCCGGTCTCTTCCAGTGGATTTCGGGTTTCGTCACCACCTTTATCTGGCCGTTGGGCCCGGTCGTACGCAAGTTCGCGCTGGCACGTTTCTTTCGTAGTATGTCGCTGATGGTCGGCAGCGGCATGCACATCCAGCACTGTATCGAACGTGCGGCGGCGGTCGCCGCTAATCCGTATATCGAGCGCGACCTGCTGAGCGCCATCCCGAAGGTGCGGCGCGGGGCCACGCTCACCGAGGCCTTTGCCGGTTCCCGGTACTTCTCGCCCGTTGCGCGCGAGATGTTGATGGTGGGCGAGCAGACCGGCAAACTCGAAGAATCGCTTTACAAGGCCTCCCAGTACCAATATGAGGAGGCCGCCCATGCCGTCCATATTCTGACCCGCGTGGGAGGGGTGGCCATCGTCCTGGCGGTCGCCGGTCTCATCGGATATATCGTCATCAGTTTTTACGCCAATCTTTACGGAGGAATTATGAATGAGCTCGGAGTTTGAACCAGTCGCGGCGGAACCCAAGGACCGTACCAAATGGATTTGGCTGGGCGTAGTGTTGTTGGTCCTGGCCATGGGCATCGCAATGTGGAAGTTTGGCGGTCCCAACCCCAACGTTTCCAAGGCCCGTGCGCGGCATATTTTTGTGGCCTGCAACCTCAACGATCCCGCCGACCGCGACCGCGCCCTAAAGCTGATTGCCGATCTCCGCAGCCGCATCCTGAACGGCGAAAGTTTCGCTACGCTGGCCGAGGAGTATTCCAACGATCCCGCCACCAGCGCGCGCGGCGGCGACTTGGGGTGGGCCGGCCGCGGCGACATGGAGGACAGTTTTGATGAGTACCTCTGGAAAGGCAACTTGAACGAGATCAGCGATATCATACGGACTTCGCGGGGCTTCCATCTGATCGAGATTCGAGAACGCTACATCTCTGCCGCAGACCAATACGAGATGGAGCTCCAACGGCGCGCCCGCAGCGGGACTTCCGGGGAGACTTCGAGCACCTCTGAATCGCCGCCGCCGACCGATTCCAACACCCCGGCCACGCCCGGCCCGGCCCGGCCGTGACGACGGCATGACGTTATCGAATGCGGTTTGCGGATTAATCCTACACCGCCCCGGCCAACTCGATCCGCAATCGTTTCAGTCGGGCGTTTTGCGGTAGAACTTCTGCAGATTCTGAGCGACGACTGCGAAGTTATCCCATTGCTGGAAGATTGTGGAAAATAGGAGCAGGACTATCTGTTCCAGAAAACTCAAGTTCCCGCCCGTGAAGCCGCCCCCCAACTGAGCGGTTCGAGGAAGCCTGGAGATGGGTCTAATGCGTCTCATGAATCATCCTTTCGTGCGAATGGCCTACACTCTAACATGAGGAGGGGAGGCCGTCCAAATTGCGGATTGAAGATTGCGGAATAAGGGCACGGCAACGCGGTGGCGCATGGCCGCTGGATTGCGGTACAATAGCCGGACGTTGATGGAGCCTCTTCCATTGATCTCCTTGCGGCATCCTCCGGTATGGGGTTGAATTCTGCCCGGGGAAGCATCGTTTCAGGAAGATAGAGTTGAAAGCGTTTAACATACTAGCCACACCCATCCTCCGGGCCTTTCCCCAATTGGCGCCGGCCGACTTGACCTTTGCGCCGCCGCCCAAGCTTGACCTCGGCGACCTCACTCTGCGGACTTTTGACTGCGCGAAGAAGCTCCAGGTTGCACCCGTGCACTTGGCCAGCGCAATCGCGACCGACGTGAGGTTTGGCACCGACGTACGAGCCGTCACTCCGGCGGGGCCCTACGTAAACTTCAAACTGAACCGCGACGTGTTCGGCAAGGCGATAGTCTCAGAAATCCTCGGGACCGGTCCGCATTACGGGTCGGACGGCTCCGGCAACGGGAAGCGAGTTCTGCTCGAACACACCAGCATCAACCCCAACGCCAGCCCGCACGTGGGCCGGGCGCGCAACGCGATGATCGGCGACGGCCTCGTCCGTATGCTGCGGTTCGAGGGCTACTCGGTCGAGGTCCACTATTATGTGAACGATATGGGCCGCCAGATCGGACTGCTGGTGCTGGCCTGTCCGGACCCGACCACGATGACCTTCGACGCCATGCTCCAGACCTATGTGGCGGCCAACGCGCGGGCCGACGCGGACCCGGATTTCGCGGCGCAAGGCTACGAACTGCTGGCCAAGATGGAGGCCGGCGATGCCGCCACGCGGGAGAAATTCCACGCGGTGACCGATCTTTGCTTGCAAGGGCAAGTGGCGGTGTTGGGCCGGCTCGGCGTCGAATACGACATCTTCGATCGCGAGTCCGATTATCTTCGCGACCCGCGCCTGGATGAGGTGCTGGACGTCTTGCGCGAGAAACGAGCTCTTTTCACAGACGAAGAAGACCGACTGGTGGTGGACCTGTCCAAGATCGGCCACGGGCCCGACGAGGGGCGGTATTTTGTTCTGATGCGCGCAAACGGGAGTTCGATGTACGGATATCGCGACTTGGCCTACACCATTGACAAGATGGACGACGGCGCGGATCTTAACCTGATTGTTCTCGGTGAAGACCACAAGCTCTACGCGCAACAGATCAATCTGATACTTCAAGCCGCCGGTCGTCGCGCCCCTGAACCGCTCTATTACTCGTACATCCTCCTTAAAGAAGGCAAGATGTCCACGCGGCAGGGCAACGTGGTACTGCTTTCCGATTTCCTTGACGAAGCCACGGCGCGCGCCCGCGAAAGGGTGGAAGGACAATGCAAAGACTTACCGCCGGAGGAGCGTCAGTCCATCGCGGAAAAAGTGGCGGTGGCGGCGGTGCGTTTTGCTATCTTACGCGTCGGCCCGAACAAGAATGTCATCTTCGACTGGGAGTCGAGCCTGTCGTTCACCGGGGATACCGGACCGTATGTTCAATATTCCTGTGCGCGCATCGCGTCTATCTTGCGCAAGTCGGGTATGACGCCCGGACTTCCCCAGGATACGTTTCCCGTCGAGACGGATGTTGAATGGGCGTTGCTCTTGAAATTGGCCGCGCTCCCGCAAACCGTGGCGGCCGCGGTGGCCGGGCGGAATTGCGCGCCAGTCGCCCAATTCGCGCTCGATACGGCGCGGCTGTTTACGGCCTTTTATCACGAATGCCCGGTCTTGCAGGCTCCGACGGAGGCGCAGCGCTCCGCCCGGCTGCAACTTTGCGACGCGACCCATTGGGCGCTCAAGAATGCACTCGGGCTTCTGGGTATCGAGGCCCTCGAACGCATGTGATACACGTATTCTCGCGTAATCGTTAGTCGCAGTCGAATCTCGATTACGATTAACGATTGCGAGCACGCGACTCGATTACGAGTCTCGATTAGGATGGAGAATAGAGCCTGTGTTTAGATTGGCCTCATTTACCGACGAAATCTCCCACGATCTCGAAAAAGCCTGCCGGACCTGCCGCGAGTTTGGCGCGGCCGGCGCGGAAATCCGCGGCGTCTGGCAGACGCCGTCCCAGAAATTAACCGACGCGCAAGTGCGGGATATCAAGCGTATCGTATCGGACCATGGAATGCTGGTATGTAGCCTGGCGTCGCCGTTCGGCAAATGCGATCTCGAAAGTGCCCAGGAGGTCGCGGATCACATGGACATCCTGCGCCGTTGTTCCGAGATCGCCCTCGAACTGGACTGCACACTCGTCCGCGGATTCGCGTTCTGGAACCGTGGGAAACGCGACAAGCCGTGGGAACAGATGCTTCGCGCGTACGAGCCGGTACCCGGTATTCTCGAAGAAAAAGGAACCATCCTCGGACTCGAAAACGAGGCGGCCTGCTACGTGGGCACGGCCCACGACACGCGGGCGTTCCTCGATTCCCTCGGGTGTGACCGCGTCCGTGCCATTTGGGACCCCGCAAACCATGTGCAGGACCCCGGCGGCGATTCAATTCCGGCCTACCCGGATGGATACGAATTGATCCGTGATGACATTATCCACGTTCACGTGAAGGACGCTATTGTGGCTGCGGACGGCAGCCGCCCCAACGTATTCTTGGGCATGGGAATAGTGGGTTGGGAAGAGCAATTGCGCGCCCTCAAAGACCACGGCTACAGCGGCTATATCTCGCTCGAGACCCACGTCAACGCCCAATCCTTCCCGTCCGAGTGGCAGGCGCGCTACGGTCACTTGCTCACCGGTGAAGGCCGCGAAGGCGCCAGCAAGGTCTGCCTCGCCTGGCTCCGCGACGCGCTTGCGGTCCTCGCCTAAACGCGCGACGGGAGTTTTAGCAAAGTTTAACACCATGACGGAGAATGTACTCCGAAAAGCTTGCCGGCTCCGCGCGTTCCAGTGCTGATGCCGGGAAGAGATGTGCCTCCACGTCGGAACCCGCGTCTTCCATTACCAGAACCATAGCTTTAACGATTCGTTGCAGGTCCCATTCTTCGATTCCGTCCATGAAGGCCGCCACATCAATGTCGCTCCACGGGTCCGCACGACCTTCGACATGGGAGCCGAAGACGTAAATCGCCCGCACGGTCCCCAACTTCCTCAGTGTTTTGGCAGCCGCTAAAGCCTTGCTTTTTATTCGGGCTTTGAGGGTAGCCATTTCATGAATTCCTCGGTCGTTTTGAGCAGGTTCGTCGCCTTCTTTCGCTCCAACTTTAGGCGCGACATGCCTGGGTCATCGGGATAACGAGATCGGATGTAGTAGGC